>NZ_JBOICG010000026.1:0-9876 GCF_050739995.1 Pseudomonas sp.
ATACATAGCTATCGGGAGCAAGCCCCCTCCCACAAACAAAAACG
The DNA here is from genome assembly GCF_050739995.1 of Pseudomonas sp. Taxonomy (GTDB): domain Bacteria; phylum Pseudomonadota; class Gammaproteobacteria; order Pseudomonadales; family Pseudomonadaceae; genus Aquipseudomonas. The sequence goes on from NZ_JBOICG010000026.1 coordinate 45, forward strand.
CCCGGCATAACCGGGCGTTTTGTATTGACTTGCTTAGCGAGCGCGGTAAGTGATGCGCCCTTTGCTCAAGTCATAGGGCGTCAGCTCGACGCGCACTTTGTCACCGGTAAGAATACGAATGTAGTTCTTGCGCATCTTGCCGGAGATATGCGCGGTTACGACGTGCCCATTTTCCAACTCCACACGAAACATGGTGTTGGGCAGGGTGTCGACGACAGTGCCTTCCATTTCGAAGCTGTCTTCTTTCGACATGCAGTAAAGCCCTCGGTATCCAGTGAATGGCCCGGTGCAACTGCGCCAGGCAAAAGCGGCGTGCATTGTGCCCGAAAAAGGGTGTTTAAGCCAAGGGGTTCTAGTTAAGCGTGACCCATCTTTGATTAATCAGTAGCTCAATCGGCCGATATTGGGTCTTGTAGTTCATTTTTTTGCAGTTTTTGATCCAGTAGCCGAGGTACACCGCCTCCAGCTCCAGGCGCAGGGCTTCGCCGATTTGCCACAGGATTGCGAAACGTCCCAGGCTGCGGCGTTCTTCACCCGGTTCATAGAAGGTGTAGACCGCTGACAGGCCGTTGGGTAGCAGGTCGGTCACCGCCACGGCCAGCAGTCGGCCATCAAGGCGGAACTCATAGAAGCGCGAGAAGGGCAGATCGCGCACCAGGAACGTGGAAAACTGATCGCGGCTGGGTGGAAACATGTCGCCATCGGCGTGGCGTTGTTCGATGTAGCGCTGGTAAAGGTCGAAATACTCTTCGGTGTACCGAGGCTTGGTCGCTTTCACCGATAAGTCGGCATTACGCTTGAGGATGCGCCTCTGATTGCGGTCCGGCAAAAACTGCGCAACCGGGATGCGCGCCGGAACGCAGGCGTTGCAGTTCTGGCAGTGAGGTCGGTACAGATGGTCGCCGCTGCGCCGAAAACCCATTTCCGACAAATCGGCGTACACGTTTACATCCATGGGCTGGCTGGGGTCGAGGAACAGCGTGGTGGCCTGCTCATCGGGCAGATAGCTGCAAGAGTGGGCTTGAGTGGCATAAAACTTCAAGCGCGCCAGCTCGGTCATGATCAACCCTCGGGATAAGCTTTGAAATAAGTGTAAGCCAGGTGCGAGGATGTCGCCTAGGAAACCCACGACCCGGTGTTGGGTTGATCCAAATGATTGCGTAGGAAGGCTGCGAACTCGTCGCGCGGTATGGCGCGGGCGCCCAGGCTGTGCAGGTGATCGTTGGGCATCTGGCAGTCGATCAGCACGAAACCCCAGTCCTGCAATTGCCGGGTCAATGTCGCGAAGCCGACTTTCGATGCGTTATCGGCGCGGCTGAACATCGACTCGCCGAAGAACAGTTGGCCCATTGCCAATCCGTACAAGCCGCCGACCAGCTGGCCGTCGTCCCATACCTCTACCGAATGTGCGAGGCCGCGCTGATGCAGCGCCAGGTAGGCACTTTGTATGCCTTCGGTGATCCAGGTGCCGTCAGCGTAGGCTCGGGGCGCCGCGCAGGCCTGAATGACGGCTGCGAAGTCCTGATCGAAGGTCACGGTGTAACGCTGTTGCCGCAGCAATTTACCCAGGCTGCGGGAAACATGTAGCTCGTCAGGGAATATCACCGTGCGCGGGTCCGGCGACCACCACAGGATCGGCTGGCCTTCCGAGAACCAAGGGAAGCAGCCATGGCGATACGCCTGGATCAATCGTTCGGCCGACAGGTCGCCACCGGCAGCGAGCAGGCCATTGGGTTCGCGCATGGCCTTGGCCAGTGGCGGAAATGTCAGGGAGTCGCGTTGCAACCAGGTCAGCATGGCATCCGGGCTTACGGTAGGGGAGGGGAGTGGCAGGTTGGGCGCCTGCCGCACAAGGGGTGATTATTGTCGACGCAGCGCTGTGGGGCCAGCCCGAATCGGGCTTTGGCGTGGATTGGCGTAAGCGGGTGTTTCTGCAACTCTGTGCGTGAGGTGTGGTCGTAATCGGGTTGGTGCCGTGCAGGCCATTTGCCAAGCTTGCCTGGATTGGTAAAAACACCTCATAAGCCTTTGTCAGCAAAGACAATGCGTGCTCAAATTGAACATGCTGTGACACTTGAGCTGTCTATGCTGCTCGGTAAGGGGCAAGTGCGTGGCATCGGGGGCACAAACCCGTACAATGCGGCCATTGTGGCGTTATCGCCATTTCATCCCGTAACCGCCCAGTGTTAAAAGTAGATTCAACGACGTTCGTTCATTTTTCAGCTGCTCGGATTGGGCAGTATTTACAGTTATTCAACAGATGGACGCGCTAAAGCGCAGGAATAGACCCGTTTTGAAGAAATCCGCCGCAACACCTAAAGCAGCAGTCGTGCCGGCCTGGCGTCAGCACCTGCATTATCGACTCAAGGAAGGTGCGCTGATCGCCATTGGCGCCCTTTGCCTGTTCCTGATGATGGCCTTGCTTACGTACGGCAAGGACGATCCGGGCTGGAGTCACAACAGCAAGATCGAAGACGTGCAGAACTTCGGCGGCCCCGCCGGTTCCTACAGCGCCGACATTCTGTTCATGGTGCTGGGTTACTTCGCTTACATCTTCCCGTTGCTGCTGGCGGTCAAGACCTGGCAGATCTTCCGCCAGCGCCACGAACCGTGGCAGTGGAGCGGCTGGCTGTTCTCCTGGCGCTTGATCGGCCTGGTGTTTTTGGTGCTGTCCGGCGCGGCCCTGGCCCATATCCATTTTCATGCACCTACCGGCCTGCCGGCAGGCGCGGGCGGGGCGCTGGGCGAAAGCCTGGGCGACCTGGCGCGCAGGACCCTGAATATCCAGGGCAGCACGCTGATGTTCATCGCGCTGTTCCTGTTTGGCCTCACCGTGTTCACTGACCTGTCATGGTTCAAGGTGATGGACGTGACCGGCAAGATTACGCTGGACCTGTTCGAACTGTTCCAGGGCGCCGCCAACCGCTGGTGGACCGCCCGTGTCGACCGCAAGCGCATGGTTGCGCAATTGCGTGAGGTGGATACCCGCGTCAACGAAGTCGTAGCCCCAAGCACGCCGGACCGTCGCGAACAGGCCAAGGTCAAGGAGCGGCTGATCGAACGTGAGCAGGCCCTGAGCAAACACATGTCGGACCGCGAAAAGCAGGTGCCGCCAGTGATCGCGCCTGCACCGCCCAAGGCCCCCGAACCCAGCCATCGCGTGCAAAAAGAGAAGCAGGCACCGTTGTTTATCGACAGCGCTGTCGAAGGCACCTTGCCGCCGATCTCGATTCTCGATCCGGCTGAAAAGAAACAGCTCAACTATTCCCCGGAATCCCTGGCGGCCGTCGGTCACTTGTTGGAAATCAAGCTCAAGGAATTCGGCGTTGAAGTCGCGGTGGACTCCATCCACCCCGGCCCAGTGATTACCCGGTACGAAATCCAACCGGCTGCTGGCGTGAAGGTCAGCCGTATCGCCAACCTGGCGAAGGATCTGGCCCGCTCCCTGGCCGTGACCAGTGTGCGTGTGGTGGAAGTGATCCCGGGCAAGACCACCGTGGGCATCGAGATTCCCAACGAAGACCGTCAGATCGTGCGCTTCTCCGAAGTACTGTCGACGCCGGAATATGACAACTTCAAATCGCCGGTCACCTTGGCCCTCGGCCATGACATCGGCGGCAAGCCGGTGATCACCGACCTGGCGAAAATGCCTCACTTGCTGGTGGCCGGTACTACCGGTTCCGGTAAGTCGGTGGGTGTGAACGCGATGATCCTGTCGATCCTGTTCAAGTCCGGCCCGGAAGACGCCAAGCTGATCATGATCGACCCGAAGATGTTGGAGCTGTCGATCTACGAAGGCATTCCGCACCTGTTGTGTCCGGTGGTCACCGACATGAAGGACGCCGCCAACGCCTTGCGCTGGAGCGTCGCCGAGATGGAGCGTCGCTACAAGCTGATGGCGAAGATGGGCGTACGTAACTTGTCGGGCTTCAATGCCAAGATCAAGGAAGCCCACGAGCGCGGCGAGACCATTGATGATCCGTTGTACAAGCGTGAAAGCATTCACGACGAAGCGCCAAAACTGACCAAGCTGCCGACTATCGTGGTGGTGGTCGACGAATTCGCCGACATGATGATGATCGTCGGCAAGAAGGTCGAAGAACTGATCGCTCGTATTGCCCAGAAGGCCCGTGCGGCTGGCATTCACTTGATCCTGGCCACCCAGCGTCCGTCGGTGGATGTGATCACCGGCCTGATCAAGGCCAACATCCCGACGCGCATGGCGTTCCAGGTGTCGAGCAAGATCGACTCGCGGACCATCATCGACCAGGGCGGCGCCGAACAATTGCTCGGCCACGGCGACATGCTCTACATGCCGCCCGGCACCAGCTTGCCGATCCGGGTTCACGGCGCGTTCGTTTCCGACGACGAAGTACATCGCGTGGTGGAAGCCTGGAAACTGCGCGGCGCGCCTGAGTACAACGACGATATCCTCAACGGCGTCGAGGAAGCTGGCAGCGGCTTTGAGAATGGCGGCGGTGGTGGTGACGACGATGCCGAAACCGACGCCCTCTACGATGAAGCCGTGGCGTTCGTGTTGGAAAGCCGTCGTGCCTCGATCTCCGCTGTACAACGCAAACTGAAAATCGGCTACAACCGCGCCGCCCGCATGATCGAAGCCATGGAAATGGCCGGCGTCGTGACCGCCATGAACACCAACGGCTCGCGTGAAGTCATCGCCCCCGGGCAGATGCGCGACTGATCCCGCGCCGTGTGGCAACACACGGCGCGCCCTGACACTCAATGAGGACTCCCATGCGTCTTATCCGCATGCTGTTGTTGCCGGCACTGGCCCTGACCGCTGTTTCGGCTCACGCTGATCCGGCCTCCGTCGCCAGCCTGAAGAACCTGTTGGACAAATCCCAGACCCTGACCGCGCGCTTCTCCCAGTTGACCCTGGATGCCGGTGGCACTCAGTTGCAGGAAACTGCAGGCGAGATGGCTGTGCAGCGTCCTGGCCTGTTCTACTGGCACACGGAAGGGAAGGCCGAGCAGACCATCGTCTCCGACGGCCAGAAGGTCACCCTGTGGGACCCTGACCTGGAACAGGCAACCATCAAGAAGCTGGACCCGCGCCTGAACCAGACACCGGCACTGTTGCTGTCGGGTGACGTGTCGAAAATCAACGACAGCTTCGACATCACCTCCAAGCAAACCAGCAACGTGATCGAGTTCACCCTCAAGCCGAAATCCAAGGACACGCTGTTTGACACGCTGTCCCTGTCGTTCGGCAATGGCGTGATCAACAACATGCGCCTGGTCGACAGCGTCGGCCAGCGTACCGATATCCTGTTCTCCGGGGTCAAGGCCAACCAGCCGGTGCCGGCCTCCAAGTTCAAGTTCGACATCCCCAAGGGTGCCGACGTGATCCAGGAATAACCTGCCGAGAGGTTTCAGACGCTGCCCATGGATCTGTTTCGAAGTGACCCGATTGCTCAGCCCCTGGCCGCGCGCTTGCGCTCGACCAACCTGGATGAGTACGTCGGGCAGGAACACCTGCTCGCTCGCGGTAAGCCACTGCGCGAAGCCCTGGAGCAGGGGGCGCTGCACTCGATGATTTTCTGGGGGCCGCCGGGGGTGGGTAAAACCACCCTGGCGCGGCTCCTGGCGAAAGTCTCGGACGCCCACTTCGAAACGGTCTCGGCGGTACTGGCCGGGGTCAAGGAGATCCGCCAGGCGGTGGATGTCGCCAAGCAGCAGGCCGGGCAATACGGCAAGCGCACCATCCTGTTCGTCGATGAAGTGCATCGCTTCAACAAGTCGCAGCAGGATGCGTTTTTGCCGTATGTCGAAGACGGCACGCTGATTTTTATCGGCGCCACCACCGAAAACCCTTCGTTTGAACTCAATAACGCCTTGCTCTCGCGGGCTCGGGTCTATGTGCTCAAGAGCCTGGACGAAGCGGCGATGCAAAAGCTGCTGCACCGTGCCTTGAGCGAAGACAAGGGTCTGGGCAAGCGCCACCTGAGTGTCGGCGATGAAGCCTTCAAGATTTTGCTGGCCGCCGCCGACGGTGACGGCCGGCGCTTTCTCAACCTGCTGGAAAACGCCTCCGACCTGGCCGAAGACGGCAGCGAGATTGGCGTCGACCTCCTGCAAAGCCTGCTCGGCGACACCCGCCGTCGTTTCGACAAAGGCGGGGAAGCGTTCTACGACCAGATCTCGGCGCTGCACAAATCCGTGCGCGGTTCCAACCCGGACGGTGCGCTGTACTGGTTCGCACGCATGATCGACGGTGGTTGCGACCCGCTGTACCTGGCGCGCCGCGTGGTGCGCATGGCCAGCGAAGATATTGGTAACGCCGACCCGCGTGCCCTGAGCCTGTGCCTGGCCGCGTGGGAGGTACAGGAGCGCCTCGGTAGCCCGGAAGGCGAGCTGGCGGTGGCCCAGGCCATTACTTACCTGGCCTGCGCGCCGAAAAGCAACGCGGTGTACATGGGCTTCAAATCGGCCTTGCGCGCCGCCGCCGAACACGGCTCCCTCGAAGTGCCGCTGCACCTGCGCAACGCGCCAACCAAGCTGATGAAGCAACTGGGTTACGGCGACGAATACCGCTATGCCCATGACGAGCCAGACGCCTATGCCGCTGGCGAAGACTATTTTCCCGACGCGCTTGAACCGCAACCGTTCTACCAGCCGGTACCCCGTGGCCTGGAACTGAAGATCGGTGAAAAACTCAATCACCTCGCCCAACTCGATCGACTCAGCCCCAGACAGCGGAGAAAGTAGTGCTCAAGACGATTCTTGCCGTGTCGGTAGCCGGCATCGCTGGTACATTATTGCGTTTCGCCACCGGTATGTGGGTCAGCGCCAATTGGCCAAGGCATTTTTATACGGCGACGCTGGCGGTCAATCTGGTGGGCTGCTTGATTATAGGGTTGCTGTACGGCTGGTTCCTGTTGCGCCCGGAAGTGCCGATTGAAATTCGCGCCGGCTTGATTGTTGGCTTTGTAGGCGGTCTGACGACCTTTTCATCCTTTTCACTGGATACGGTGCGCCTGCTGGAAAGCGGGCAAGCCCTGGTAGCCTTCGGTTACCTGGGCATCAGCGTGTTCGGCGGGCTGCTCGCTACCTGGGCTGGCCTGTCCTTGACCAAACTTTGATAAACGAGAGACCGACATGCTCGATTCCAAACTGTTACGTAGCAACCTTCAGGACGTAGCGGACCGCCTGGCATCCCGTGGCTTTGCCTTGGATGTTGCGCGCATCGAAGCGCTGGAAGAACAGCGCAAGACCGTCCAGACCCGCACCGAAGCACTGCAGGCTGAGCGAAATGCGCGTTCCAAATCCATTGGCCAGGCCAAGCAGCGCGGGGAAGATATCGCGCCGCTGATGGCGGACGTCGAGCGTATGGGCACTGAGCTGTCCGACGGTAAGGTCGAGCTGGAAGGCATCCAGACCGAGCTGGACTCTATCCTGCTGGGCATTCCCAACATTCCCCATGAGTCCGTGCCGGTTGGTGAAGACGAAGACGGCAACGTCGAAGTGCGTCGCTGGGGTACGCCAAAAGCCTTTGATTTCGAGGTCAAGGATCACGTTGCCCTGGGCGAATTGACCGGTGGCCTGGATTTCGAAACCGCGGCCAAGATGTCCGGCGCACGCTTCTCCTTGTTGCGTGGCCCGGTTGCCCGCCTGCACCGCGCCTTGGCGCAGTTCATGATCAACCTGCACACCGGCGAACACGGTTACGAAGAAGCCTACACGCCTTACCTGGTGCAGGCCCCGGCGTTGATGGGTACTAGCCAGCTGCCGAAGTTCGAAGAAGATCTGTTCAAGATCAGCCGCGACGGCGAAGCCGACCTGTACCTGATCCCGACCGCCGAAGTGTCGCTGACCAACATCGTGGCCGGCGAGATTCTCGACGCCAAGCAACTGCCGTTGAAGTTCGTGGCCCACAGCCCGTGCTTCCGCAGCGAAGCCGGTGCATCGGGTCGCGACACTCGCGGCATGATCCGCCAGCACCAGTTCGACAAGGTCGAGATGGTGCAGATCGTCGAGCCGTCGACCTCGATGGAAGCCCTCGAAGGCCTGACCGCCAACGCCGAACGCGTCCTGCAACTGCTGGAGCTGCCGTACCGCGTGTTGGCGTTGTGCACTGGTGACATGGGCTTCAGCGCCGTGAAGACCTACGACCTTGAAGTGTGGGTGCCGAGCCAGGACAAGTACCGCGAGATCTCGTCGTGCTCCAACTGCGGCGATTTCCAGGCCCGCCGTATGCAAGCGCGTTTCCGCAACCCGGAAACCGGCAAGCCGGAACTGGTGCACACCCTCAATGGTTCGGGCCTGGCTGTTGGCCGTACCTTGGTCGCGGTGCTGGAAAACTACCAGCAGGCTGACGGTTCGATCCGTGTACCTAAAGTGCTCAAGCCGTACATGGCGGGCGTTGAGGTCATCGGCTAAATGGAATTTCTGCCGCTGTTTCATAACCTGCGCGGCAGTCGTGTGTTGGTCGTCGGTGGCGGGGAGATTGCCTTGCGCAAATCCCGGCTGCTGGCCGATGCCGGTGCGTTGCTGCGGGTGGTTGCTCCCCAGATCGAAGATCAGCTTAAAGAGCTGGTACTGGGCAGTGGCGGGGAATTGATTTTGCGCGGTTATCAGGAGGCGGACCTTGACGGCTGCACCCTGATCATCGCCGCGACCGACGACGAATCGCTGAACGCGCAAGTGTCCAGTGATGCCAAGCGCCGTTGCGTGCCGGTCAATGTGGTGGACGCGCCGGCCTTGTGCAGCGTGATCTTCCCGGCGATTGTCGACCGCTCACCGTTGGTGATTGCCGTCTCCAGCGGCGGCGATGCGCCGGTACTGGCGCGCCTGATCCGAGCCAAGCTGGAAACCTGGATTCCCTCGACCTACGGTCAACTGGCCGGGCTGGCGGCGCGTTTTCGTGCCCAGGTCAAAGGCTTGTACCCGGATGTGCAGCAACGCCGCGCGTTCTGGGAAGACGTTTTTCAAGGCCCGATTGCCGACCGTCAACTGGCCGGGCAGGGCGATGAAGCCGAGCGCCTGTTGATCGAAAAGGTCAACGGCGCGCCGCCGTATGCGCCCGGCGAGGTGTACTTGGTGGGCGCAGGCCCAGGTGATCCGGACCTGCTGACTTTCCGCGCGTTGCGCTTGATGCAGCAAGCCGATGTGGTGCTGTATGACCGCTTGGTGGCGCCGGCCATTCTTGAATTGTGCCGTCGCGATGCTGAGCGCGTGTATGTCGGCAAGCGTCGTGCCGACCATGCCGTGCCCCAGGATCGGATCAACCAGCAATTGGTGGACCTGGCCAAGCAAGGCAAGCGTGTACTGCGCCTTAAAGGTGGCGACCCGTTCATCTTTGGCCGTGGTGGCGAAGAGATCGAGGAACTGGCCGCCCATGGCATCCCGTTCCAGGTGGTGCCGGGGATCACGGCGGCCAGTGGTTGCGCGGCGTATGCCGGGATTCCGCTGACCCACCGCGACTATGCGCAATCGGTACGTTTTATCACCGGGCATTTGAAAGACGGGACGTCGGACCTGCCTTGGCATGACTTGGTAGGGCCGTCGCAGACCCTGGTGTTCTACATGGGGTTGATTGGCTTGCCGATCATCTGCGAACAGCTGATCAAGCATGGGCGTGCGGCGGATACGCCGGCGGCGTTGATCCAGCAAGGCACTACGTCCAATCAGCGCGTGTTTACCGGCACCTTGGCGGATTTGCCGCGCATGGTGGCGGAGCATGAAGTGCATGCGCCGACATTGGTGATCGTTGGCGAGGTGGTGGTATTGCGGGAGAAGCTGAAGTGGTTTGAAGGGGCCCAGTCTCAGGTCTGAAGTTTTTCAAAAGCATCGGGGGCAAGCCCCCTCCCAC
>NZ_JBOICG010000027.1:0-5514 GCF_050739995.1 Pseudomonas sp.
ACCCAGCGCGGGACAAGCCCGCTCACTACAAATGATACGTTCGACATACCACCGCTTAACTGACTGGCATTAGGGCAAGCCTCCTCCCACATTTGATTGGTGCAGGACTTAGAAACCGGGGGCAATCTGGCCTTTGTAGCGGGTCAGGATGAACTGGCGCACCTCATCGGAATTCAACGCCTTGGCCAGTTTCTGGATGCGTGGGTCGTAGAGGTTGTCGGGCCGCGCCACCAGATACTCGACGTACAAGGACTTGCCCTTCTCCACGATCAACGCACTGTTGGTGTCGATTCCCGCTTCCAAGGCGTAGTTGGCAAACACAAACGCCAGGTCCACCTGACTCACTGAGCGGGCGAGCAAGGCACCTTCCAGTTCGCGGATTTTCAGGTGCTTTGGGTTCTCGGCAATATCGCGCTGGGTGCTGAGGGTGTTGCTCGGGTCCTTGAGCTTGATCAGCCCGGCCTCATCCAGCAACACCAGCGCACGGCCGGTGTTGACCGGGTCGTTGGGGATCGACACGGTGGCGCCGTCTTTCAATTCAGCGATGTGCTTGATCCGCGTCGAATAAGCCCCGAACGGCTCGATATGCACGCCCACCACCGGCACCAGGTCGGTGTGGCGGGTCTTGTTGTAATCATCGAGGAACGGACGGTACTGGTAATAGTTGGCGTCGATATTTTTCAGCGCCAACTGCTGGTTGGGTTGGATGAAGTCGGTGAAAACTTTGATCTGCAGGTCCACGCCCTCCTTGGCCAGCACCGGTTTGACGAACTCAAGGATCTCCGCGTGGGGCACGGGCGTGGCACCCACCACCAGTTTCTCGTTGGCAAACGCGTTCAACGACAGGACAGCAGCCAAAATGGCCAGGGATTTTTTCATACATGCTCCGAAGGCAGTAGCTATAGGAATTAACGACGGCTGTAACGCGCCACCAAACGATCACCGGTCATTTGCAGGGCCTGTACCAACACCAGCAAGAGCACCACGGTGACCACCATCACGTCGGTCTGGAATCGTTGGTAGCCATAGCGAATCGCTAGGTCACCCAGGCCACCCCCGCCAATCACCCCGGCCATCGCGGTGTAGTCCACCAACACGATCGCGGTGACGGTCACTGCCGCCAGCAAGCCACCCCGGGCTTCCGGCAGGAGCGTGTGGCGAATCATCTGCCAGGTACTGGCTCCCATCGACTGGGTCGCCTCCACCACGCCGCGATCGACTTCGCGCAACGCGGTTTCCACCAGCCGCGCAAAGAACGGCGTGCACCCCACCACCAGCGGCGGGATGGTGCCCGGAACACCGAGCGAGGTGCCCACCAGCAAGGTGGTCAGCGGTATCAACACAATCAGCAGAATGATGAACGGCAGCGACCGCAGCACGTTAACCACCACCGACAGCAGTCGATAAACCACTATCGCTTCGTGCAACTGACGCTTGCCGGTGAGAAACAGCAGCACGCCCAGCGGCAGCCCCAGCAGCACAGTAAAACCGAGGGCAGCAGCCAGCATGCTCAGGGTTTCCAGGCAGGCCTGGCCGATGTCGGCCCAGTAGATGTTCTTGAACAGTTCGGCCATGAATCACGACCAGTCGTGGCGCGGCGGCTTGGCGCCATTGAGCAGCCAGTTGCCCACCACGTGGTATTTCCAGCGCACCGGGTCGTGCAAGGTGTGCACCCGCGCGTTGCGCCAGTGCCGGTCAAAGTTGTGCTTCTTCAACGTCGAACGGGTGCCGCCCAGTTCAAACAGCTTGTTGCTGGCCTCGATGGCAATTTCAGTGGTGAGCACCTTGGCCCTGGCCATGGCCAGGGAGGCATGGGCGACGTTGTCTTCATTCGGCGCCGGGCGTGCGCAATCGAGGGCGAAACCTGCACGCTCCAACAGGGCTTCGGCGGCTTCCAGACGGATATCCAGGGCGCCGACCTGAATGATGGCCAACGGGTCCTCACTGGCTCTCTCCACGCCGGCGTCGATCCACGGCCGAGCGAACTGTTGCACGAACTGCACGGTGTCACGCAGTGCAGCGCGGGCGATGCCGGCGTCGATCGCGGCGGTGGTCAGTTGTGCGAATGGACCAGCCAGAGTCGGTGAATCGTAGGACTTATGCGTAGGAAACAGATTGAACGCTGGCACCCGCAAACCCTGCGCCAGCACAGTACCGCTGGAGGTGGTGCGCTGGCCCATGCTGTCCCAATCGTCGACGACCACCAGCCCTTCGGTGCCTCGTTTCACGAAGGCCAACTGCGCATTCTGCTGTTCATCCAGCGCCAGCACCGCCAGCCAGTGGGCGTACAACGAACCGGTGCAATACCCCTTGCGGCCGTTGATCACATAGCCATCACCTTCGCGGCGGATCGTGGCCTGGATGTCCTGCACGTGCTTGCCGCCGGTTTCCGACAGCGCATTGGCAAAACGATGGCCTTGCAAGGCCAGGCCAAAGAAATGCGCTTGTTGTTCCGGCGAACCTTGCAGGCGAATGTCCTCCAGCAGGCAGTAGTGGTTCTGTGGGATTTGCCCCAGTGAAGGATCGGCCGCCGAGATAATCGCGATCACCTGGGCGAGCACCGCGTAGGACACCTGCGCCCCACCGAACTCACGCGGCACACTGATACCCCACAGACCGCTGTTGGAATACAGGTCAACCACTTCGGCGGGCACCTGACGGGTGCGGTCACGTTCGGCGTCCTGCTCCAGCAATACAGCGGCGACACGGTGCGCCACGGCAATCGCCTCGGCTTCATCACGGATCAGTTCAGCGTGGGGCGTGTGGATCGGGTAATCGGCAGACACAGGCAGTACAGGCATACAACGCTCTCGGGCGAATGGTTTGCCTAGGGCATTGCAGCTTCTGTGCCGAGCCCTGGATCAGGCGATTTGGTGATAAAAACCTGAGCCAACCTCGCTCTTGGCGCAGCAAATTGCCGGTTCACTGTTGCCTGGGCAACACCTCGTCGGTTACCCGCAGGCCGCGACTGACGTGGCCTATAGTGAAAAGGCCGTACCTCCATAACCACAACCAAAGGAGAACGAAATGAGCGTTAAACCTATTCCTGAGGGTTATCACAGCATCACGCCTTATCTGGGTATCGAAAAAGCATCGGAAGCCATCGACTTTTACAAGAAGGCATTCGACGCCATTGAAGTCATGCGCATGCCAATGCCCGACGGCAGAATCGGCCATGCCGAACTGCGCATCGGTGATTCGGCGTTGATGATGGCGTCGCCCTGCGGCCAGATGGAATTCGGCAGCCCCGGGAAAGAGCCCACCAGTGTCTGCCTGCATCTGTATGTCCCGGATGTCGACAAACAGTTCAAGCAGGCCGTCGCAGCCGGAGCCACAGTGATCTCGGAGCCCAAGGATCAGTTCTACGGCGACCGTTCCTGCACCTTGAAAGATCCGTTTGGCCATATGTGGTTTCTGGCCACGCGCAAAGAGGACCTGACCCCAGAACAGATCCGCCAGCGCGCTGACGAAATGTTCAAGCAAGGCTAATCAACAGGAGCCGGCTCGCCGGCTCCTACACACTTCATGAACACCCCCTCCACGCTTTCCCTCTTGCCCCGAACACAGTGTGATTCCAGGATGCAGGCAATCATCACAAGGAGTCATTCCATGTTCGCCGGCTTCCAAAAAGACCAGTGCCACGTCAACGGCGTCAGCATCAGTTACCGCAAAGGCGGTAGCGGTCCCGGCCTGCTCCTGCTGCACGGGCACCCGCAAACCCACGTCATCTGGCACAAAGTCGCCGAACAATTGGCCGAACACTTCACCGTCGTGGCGGCCGACCTGCGTGGTTACGGCGACAGCAGCAAGCCACCAGCCAATGACCGGCACACACACTATTCGAAACGCGAAATGGCCCGCGACGGCATCGAGCTGATGCAGGCGTTGGGCTTCAACACCTTCTCGGTGCTGGCCCATGACCGTGGCGCCCGTGTCGCTCATCGCCTGGCGCTGGACCATCCCCAGGCGGTGCAGCGCATGGTGCTGCTGGATATCGCACCGACCTTGTCGATGTACGCACAAACCAATGAAGTTTTCGCCCGTGCCTACTGGCACTGGTTCTTCCTGATCCGCCCGGCACCGCTGCCTGAAACCCTGATCGAGAGTAATCCCGAGCTGTACCTGCGCAGCGTGATGGGCAGCCGCAGCGCCGGGCTCAAGCCATTCACCGATGAAGCCTTCGCCGAATACCTGCGCTGCCTGCAACTGCCCGGCAGCGCCACGGGCATCTGCGAGGACTACCGTGCCGCCGCGGGTATCGACCTTGAGCATGACCAGGCCGACATCGATGCCGGCAACCCTCTGACCTTGCCGCTGCTGGTGTTGTGGGGTGCAGAAGGCACTGTTGGACGCTGTTTCGAGCCGCTCAAGGAATGGCAGAAAGTCGCCACCGATGTGCGTGGCAAGGCCTTGCCGGCCGGCCATTACATCGCCGAAGAGGCCCCCGAGCTGTTGCTGGGCGAAGTCCTGCCCTTTCTGCGCTGAGTGCTATTCTGGCGGCTCATGCCGCCACGTCTGTTTCTGATGACCCATAAGAAAGATACCGTGCCCCTACCCGAAGACCTGCGGGTGTTCCTGACCGTGATCCGCAAGGCCGGCTTCGCGGCCGCCGCCGATGAGCTGGGGCTGTCGCCGGCGTATGTCAGCAAACGCATCCAGATCCTCGAAACCACCCTCGCCACCCGGCTGCTGCACCGCACCAGCCGCCGTATCGCCTTGACTGAAGATGGCGAACGGGTACAGCGCTGGGCTGTGCGCATCCTCGAAGACTTCCAGCAACTGTCCGATGAGCTTTCCGAGGCCCACGACAGCCCTCGTGGTCACCTGCATGTGTGCAGCAGCTTCGGTTTTGGCCGCAACCATGTGGCCCCCGCTCTGTCGTTGCTGGCCGAACAGAACCCGGGCCTGGAGATCCGCCTGGACCTGTTCGACCGCGTGGTGGACATCGTCAGCGAAGGCTTTGACCTGGAGATTCGTGTAGGAGATGACATTCCCGGCCAGCACATCGGCCGGCAGTTGGTGAGCAACCGCCGCATACTCTGCGCTGCACCGGCCTACTTGCAACGCCAAGGCACGCCGCAGCAGTTGAGCGAGCTGGAACAACATGACTGCCTGGTGATCAAGGAGCGTGACAACGCATTCGGCATCTGGAACCTGGAACACGACGGCGCCCCGGAAAGCGTGCGCGTCCGCGGGCCGTTGTCCTCCAACAATGGCGAAATCGCGTTGCAATGGGCGTTGGATGGGCGCGGGGTGCTACTGCGCTCGATGTGGGACGTGAAACCGTTGCTGGAGCAAGGCCGGCTGGTGCAAGTGCTGCACGGCTACACCCAGAGTGCCAATGTGTGGGCGGTGTATCCGACACGGTTGGCGTACTCCGGGAAGTTGAGGGCATGCGTGGAATTTTTGCAGGAGCACTTCAAAGGACTTTCTATTTGACCCCAATCGGGGCCTGTAAACCCAATCGACTGTGGGAGGGGGCTTGCTCCCGATTACGGTGGATCAGCCACTGAT
>NZ_JBOICG010000028.1:0-8518 GCF_050739995.1 Pseudomonas sp.
TGATGGCGGTAGTGACAGTTTGATCACCCTTGTACACGTCATCCGGAGCAACAACCGAAACGCTGCCGCTCGACTGATTCACACCGATGGTGATGGTCTGGCCGTTATCCAAGGTCACAGTCAGCGGATTGGTGATGTTGGTCACCGGCGCGCCGTTTTTATCCACAAGGCTGGCGGTGTAAACGATATTGCCGCCTTCGCCAACGGTGGTGGTAGCGGTCAAAACCACATCCACTTTGTCGATGGTGTCGTTGATCGTGGTGGTTGCGCCGTTGCCGGCCACTTCCAATTTCTCGAAGTTACCGCCCGTAGCGTCAGTGATCTTGACGGTCTGAGTGCTCTTGTCGATGAACACGTCATCGCTAGGTGCATTGACCGTTACGGTGCCGACGGTGTCACCGGCTTTGATGGTGATGCTCGAACCGTTGTCCAACTTCAGAGTGACGTCAGTACCTGCCTTGTTGCTCAAGGTCGCGGTGTACGTGATCTGACCACCCTCGTTGACTTCGCTTGGCGCAGTCAGCGTGACGGTGGTGGTATCTGCGGTGCCCGGTGTGTCGGTGACGGTGGTATTCACCGGTGTAGTGCCAGGCACCAAGTTCTCGAAATGCTCGCCGCCAGTAACGCTTTTGATGGCCGTGGTGACGGTTTGGTCGCCTTTGTACACATCATCCGGAGCAACAACCGAAACAGAACCGCTCGATTGGTTTACGCCGATGGTGATGGTCTGGCCATTGTCCAAAGTCACGGTCAACGGATTGGTGATGTTAGTCACCGGCGCGCCGTTTTTATCCACAAGGCTGGCGGTGTAGACGATATTGCCGCCTTCGCCGACTGTAGTAGTCGCGGTCAGAACCACATCGACCTTGTCGATGGTGTCGTTGATCGTGGTAGTCGCACCATTGCCCGCAACTTCCAATTTCTCGAAGTTACCGCCCGTAGCGTCAGTGATCTTGACGGTCTGGGTGCTCTTGTCGATGAACACGTCATCGCCCGGTGCGTTGACCGTCACAGTGCCAACGGTGTCGCCAGCCTTGATGGTGATGGTCGAACCATTGTCGAGTTTCAGCGTGACATCCGTACCCGCCTTATTGGAAAGCGTAGCGGTGTACGTAATCTGGCCACCTTCGTTCGCCTCGGTCGGCGCGGTGAGCGTCACGGTCGTGGTGTCGATAGAGTCTGTAATCGTGGTGACGGCTGGAGTGGTATTCGGCACCAGATTTTCGAAGTTGCCGCCAGTCGCGCCCGTAATGGTGGTGCTGACGGTGCTGCCGTTGACGTAGACATCATTCGGCGGGGTGTCGACCACCACGCTGCCGACGGACTCGCCCGCCTTGATAGTAATCACCGAGCCATTGCTCAAGGTGACAGTCACCGGGGTTTGCGCCGGGTTGGTCAGGGTGGCGGTGTAGGTGATCTGGCCACCTTCGACAACCGTTCCGGTGGCGGTCAGTGAAACGTTGGTGGTGTCGATCGAATCAACAATCGTGGTCACCGCAGGTGTCGTGCTTGGCACCAGGCTTTCAAAGTTACCGCCAGTCGCGCCGGTAATCGTAGTGCTGACGGTAGAACCGTTGTTGTAGACGTCGTTGGCCGGCGTATCCACGACCACTGTGCCGGTCGACTCACCTGCTTTGATGGTAATCACCGAGCCATTGCTCAAGGTGACGGTCACTGGCGTCTGTGCCGGGTTGGTCAAGGTGGCGGTGTAAGTGATTTGGCCGCCTTCGGTGACGGTCTGGGCGGCGGTCAGCGTTACGGTCGTGGTGTCGATCGAATCAACGATCGTGGTGACTGCTGGCGTCGTGTTCGGCACCAGGTTTTCAAAGTTACCGCCAGTCGCGCCGGTAATGGTGGTGCTGACGGTAGAACCGTTGTTGTAGACATCGTTGGCCGGAGTATCCACGACTACCGTGCCGGTCGATTCACCTGCCTTGATAGTAATCACCGAGCCATTGCTCAAGGTGACGGTCACCGGCGTCTGCGCCGGGTTGGTCAAGGTCGCGGTATAAGTGATCTGGCCGCCTTCGGTAACGGTCTGGGCGGCTGTCAGTGAAACAGTGGTGGTATCGATCGAATCTGTAATCGTGGTGACCGCAGGCGTGGTGTTCGGCACCAGATTCTCAAAGTTACCGCCAGTCGCACCGGTAATCGAGGTGCTTACAGTCGAACCATTGTTGTAGACGTCGTTGGCCGGAGTATTCACAACCACCGTGCCGGTCGACTCGCCAGCCTTGATGGTGATCACCGAGCCATTGCTCAACGTGACGGTCACCGGCGTCTGCGCCGGGTTGGTCAAGGTGGCGGTGTAGGTGATGGCGCCGCCTTCGGTGACCGTGTTACCCGCGGTCAACGTGACGGTGGTGGTGTCGATGGTGTCGGTGACTTGGGTCACGGCCGGCGTGGTGTCGATGGTCAGCACCAGGTTGTTGCCGCCGGTGGTGCCGGTGACGTTGACACTGATCTGGCTTGGGTCGATGTACGGGCTGTCGTTCGGGGCCAGGGGCACATTGACGGTGCCGGTCAACTGGCCCGACGGGATGGTGATCACCGCTCCGTTGGACAAGGTAATGGTGAGGTTGCCGATGGGGGCCTGGGTGACGGTGGCGGTGTAGGTCAGCACGCCGCCGGCTTCAGTGATGGTCGGCGTGGCGCCCAATGTCAGCGTGGCGGTCTGCAGGGTCAGGCCACCGTCACTGCCGCCAGGCTGGGCGCCGACGTTTTGGGTCAGCGCCGAGTTGGCTTGGCCCAGGCCTGCGGTCGGGAAGCCGATGGTCGGGTCTACGCGACCGGCGGTCGCGTCCAGTACGACGAAGCTGTGACCACCGCCCGCAGCGCCATTACCGGCGGCGTTCGGGCCGGCGGCAGCGGCTTCCAGCTCGGTGGTCGGGTCGGCACCGGCGGCGATGGCTTGCTGCAGCTCGGCAACCGACGGCGCAGCGTTCGCGGCGGCGGTGGCCAGGTCGAGGGTGGAGTCCGGCAGGTCGGCGCTCCACTGGGTCTCACGGCCCAGGTCCAGCGTACGGCCATCAGCCAGTTCCAGGCTGACCGCGCCCGACATACCGGTGTCTACCTGGTCGCCCGCGAACAGGCGATCACCTTCTACTAAGACACGGCGCGTCCCTTCCGGAGAAATAACGAAAACTTGACCAACAATGCTTTTGACGATGGCAACAACACTGCTCATTAAAATTTTCTCCGGCGATCCGTTTCTGATGATTTCCATGTGGCCGCTCGCGGGAGGGCCAAACAGGAGGGGGCTTAGTCTATAATGATAATGGCGTCAAATAATTGGCTAGATTTATTCGTTATCTAGTTTATGCCAAACTATTGACCTTATGGCCGCCATCCTAAACAATTGGTCCCGTAATGTCACATTGATATTTATGCGGCGAACCGTCCTACATGTGTGAAGCAGTTCCGCTTTTTGAACTTTCCGACGTACGGTCATTACGGTAGCCATTATCCGACGCAGCGACGCGAATCGCTGTGATTTGAGACAAGAAGTCCTGGGGAATTTCTAAATGCGTTTGCATCTGTTCAAGGCAATACCGTTCGTTCTCGCCGCTGGTTTTGTACAAGCCCAAACATTGCCCCAAGCCATGCAGCAGGCATTGGATGTGCACCCGGAAATTCAGGCCGGTGTGAACAGCCGTATCGCGGCCGATTACCAACTGCGGGCCGCCCAAGGTGGTTACCTGCCACGGGTTGACCTGAACGCCGGTTACGGCCGCGAAGGCACCGACAACTCCACCACTCGCGCCGCCAACGGCCCGAACGGCAACCACTGGGACACGCTCAACCGCGGCGAGTCCAGCCTGCGCCTGCAACAGATGATTTTTGACGGCTTTGCTACCTCCAGCGAAGTCGGCCGTCAACAAGCCAACGTCAACTCCCGGGCCTACTCCTTGCTCGGTACCTCCGAGCGCACCGGCCTGACCGTTGCCCAGGTGTACCTGGATGTACTGACCCGTCGCGAGTTCGTGCACTTGGCCGAAGAGAACCTGCGCAACCACGAACGCATCTACGATCAGATCAAACTGCGCACCCAGCGCGGCGTTGGCAACGGTGCCGACCAGGACCAGGCCGAAGCGCGTCTGGCCCAGGCCCGCAACAACCTGATCACCGAACAGACCAACTTGGCCGACGCCCAGGTCAACTACCTCAGCGCCGTTGGCCAGATGCCCGACCAACTGGAACGTCCAGCGCCGTTCATGGCCATGCTGCCGGCAGACCTGAATGAAGCGCGCCGCCAGATGCTCGACAACAGCCCGATCCTGCGTTCGGCCGAGTCGGATATCTCCGCCGCCGAGAAGCAGTACGAAGCGGCCAAGTCCACCTTCTACCCGCGCTTTGATGCCGAACTGGGCACCAACGCCGACAACAATGTTTCGGGTGACGCCAGCCACAACAACGGCTGGGAAGCCATGGTGCGCATGCGCTTCAACCTGTTCGCCGGTGGCAGCAACAAGGCTGACCTGCAATCCAAGTCGTACCAGACCAACCAGGCCCTGGACATCCGCAACAACGCCTTGCGCCAACTCAATGAAGAGCTAGGCTTGGCTTGGAACGCCTTGAACAACGCCAACGCCCAATTGCCGGTAGCCCAGCAATACGTGGACCACAGCACCCGCGTGCGCACGTCTTACCAGCAACAGTTTAGTCTCGGTCAACGTACCCTGCTCGACTTGCTCGACAGTGAGAACGAATTGTTCACCGCTTCCCGTCGTTTGGAAGAGATCAAGAACATTCAGTTATTTACTCAGTATCGAATCAAGGCGACCATGGGCGAATTGCTCAAAAGCCAGGGTGTAGTCGCACCAATGGCCTCCGTCGTGCAAACCGACGTGAAGCCTAAAGTCCAACTGCCTGGGATGAATTGAGCCACCCCTATAGCCCCATCTGTTAGTCGAGAGTGCACCGCGTGGAATCCGAAGTCAGTCGAGTTCATCTCAACCATGATCCACGCACGCTGCACGACGACCCGTTACTTGACGGGTTGCTTGCGCTTTGCGCCCTGCATCAGAAAACGGCCAGTGCGACCATGCTCACCACCGGCCTGCCACTGCCTTCGCAGCGGCTGAGTGCCGAGTTGCTGCCCCGTGCGGCGGCCCGTGCCGGGCTGCAAGGGCGGGTGCTGCAACGCAAGCTGGAACAGATCCCGACGATTGCCCTGCCAGTGCTGCTGTTGCTCAAAGATGGGCGCAGTACCGTGCTGGTTGGTTGGCAAGGCGAGGACGAAGCCCGCATCCTGCTCAGTGAAAGTGATGGCGGTGAAGTCATCATCAAGCGCGAGCTGCTGGCTGCCGATTACATCGGCAAAGTGTTTTTCGCCCAGCCGCAACACAAATTCGACGTCAACCATGGCAGCCTGATTCCTCGGGCGCGCTCATGGTTCCGCGACACCCTCAAGCGTTCGCGTTGGCTCTACACCGACGCCATCGCCGCCAGTTTTCTGATCAACATCATCGCCATGGCCGCGCCACTGTTCGTGATGAACGTGTACGACCGTGTGGTGCCCAACCAGGCCACGGCCACCCTGTGGGTGCTGGCGGTGGGTATCTGCGGCGCTTATCTGTTCGACCTGGTCCTCAAGAGCCTGCGCAGCCTGTGCCTGGACCTGGCGGGCAAAAAGACCGACCTGATCATCTCGGCCACGTTGTTCGAGCGCATTGTCGGCATGTCCATGAAGTACCGTCCGGCGCGGGTCGGCAGCTTCGCGCAGAACATCCACGAGTTTCAGAGCCTGCGGGACTTTCTCGCGTCGCTGACCCTCACCAGCCTGATCGACCTGCCGTTCACCCTGTTGATCTTTCTGGTCATCGCCATCCTCGGCGGGCACCTGGTGTGGATTCCAGTGCTGGCGTTCCCGATTGCCCTGGGCATCGGCTATGCCCTGCAAAAGCCACTGGTCGCAACCATGGAACGCACCATGGCGCTGGCCGCCGAGCGCCAGTCGAGCCTGATCGAAACCCTCGCCGGGCTTGACGCTGTGAAGGTCAACAACGCTGAAAGCGAGCGCCAGTACGGGTGGGAACAGACCATCGGCACCTTGAGCCGCCTTGAGTTGCGAGTGAAGTTGCTGTCGGGTCTGTCGATGAACATGACCCTGCTGATCCAGCAACTGGCCGGCGTGATCATGATCGTGTTCGGTGTGTACCAGATCATCGACGGCAACCTCAGCATGGGTGGCCTGATCGCCTGCTACATGCTCAGTGGTCGTGCCTTGAGCCCGCTGGCTTCGCTGTCGGGCCTGTTGACCCGCTACCAGCAAGCCAAGGTCACCATGACCTCGGTGGACCAGATGATGGAGCTGCCCCAGGAGCGCAATTTCGAAGAGCGCCCGATGAGCCGTCGCACCCTGCAAGGTGCCATCGAATGCCGCGGCCTTAACTTCACGTACCCGAATCAACAGAACCCTGCGCTGAAAAACATCAACCTGGTGATCAAGCCGGGCGAAAAAATCGGCATCATTGGCCGCAGCGGTTCGGGCAAAAGCTCCCTCGCCAAGCTGATCGTCGGCCTTTACCAGCCGGACTCCGGTGCCTTGCTGGTGGACGGCGTGGATGTGCGCCAGATCGATGTCAGCGAACTGCGCCACAACATCGGCTACGTTGCCCAAGACATCCAGCTGCTCGCTGGTACGCTACGCGACAACCTGGTCTGCGGTGCGCGTTACGTCGAAGATGAAATGGTCCTGCAAGCCGCCGAACTGGCTGGCGTGCACGAGTTCGCGCGTCTGCACCCCCAAGGCTATGAGCTGCAAGTCGGCGAGCGTGGGCAGAACCTCTCCGGCGGCCAGCGCCAGAACGTCGCCCTGGCTCGCGCATTGTTGCTCAACCCGCCCATCCTGCTGCTGGACGAACCCACCAGCGCCATGGACAACACTGGTGAAGAACGCTTGAAACAACGCCTGCAAGCCGTGGTGCAAAGCAAGACCGTCGTACTGGTCACTCACCGTGCCTCACTGCTCTCGCTGGTGGACCGCCTGCTGGTGGTCGACCGTGGGCAGATCCTCGCGGACGGCCCGAAAGCCGTGGTCATGGAAGCGTTGAAAAAGGGGCAGATCAGTGTTGCTTAACTCCATCAAAAGCGCGGTCGGCCGCTATTTCAAAGGCTCCGACTCGCTGCAGGGCCAGCCCCTGCCTGAGGTCAACAAGGCGCTGATCGAAGATGCACCGCGGGTTATCCGCCTGACCATCTGGGCAATCATCGCGTTCTTCGTGTTCCTGGTGGTTTGGGCCGGCTTTTCCAGCATCGACGAAGTCACCCGTGGCGACGGCAAGGCGATCCCATCGTCCAAGCTGCAGAAAATCCAGAACCTGGAAGGCGGTATCGTCGCCGAGTTGTACGTCAAGGAAGGCCAGGTGGTGGAAGCCGGCGCGCCGTTGATTCGTCTCGATGACACGCGATTTGTCTCCAACGCCGGTGAAACCGAAGCCCTGCGCCTGGCCATGCAACTGCGTGTCGAGCGTCTGAGTGCCCAGGTGGATGACCGCCCACTGAACATTCCTGACGATGTACTCAAGGCCGCGCCAAGCCAGGCCGCCAACGAGCGCTCGTTGTATGACAGCCGTCGCCAGCAGTTGAAAGACGAAGTCGGTGGCCTGCAGGAACAGCTTGTGCAACGTCAGCAGGAACTGCGCGAATTCACCTCCAAGCAAGGCCAGTACCGCAGCCAGTTGTCCCTGCAACGTCAGGAAATCAACATGTCCGAGCCCTTGGTGGCCCAGGGCGCGGTGTCGCCGGTGGAAGTGCTGCGCCTCAAGCGCGCCGAGATGGAAACCCGTGGTCAATTGGACGCCACCACCCTGGCGATCCCCCGGGCCGAATCGGCGATCAAGGAAGTGCAGCGCAAGATCGACGAAACCCGTGGCAAGTTCCGCAGTGAAGCCCTGACCCAGCTCAACGAAGCCCGCACCGAACTGAACAAGGCCGAGTCCACTGGCCGCGCCCTGGAAGACCGTGTCAGCCGTACCCTGGTCACCTCGCCGGTACGCGGGATCGTCAAGCAATTGCTGGTCAACACGGTCGGCGGCGTGATCCAGCCGGGCAGCGACATGGTAGAAATCGTACCGTTGGACGACACCCTGCTGGTGGAAGCCAAGATCCGTCCGCAAGACATCGCTTTCCTGCACCCGGGGCAGGAAGCGGTCGTCAAATTCACCGCCTATGACTACACCATCTACGGCGGTCTCAAGGCCAAACTCGAACGCATCGGTGCCGACACCATCACCGACGAAGACAAGAAAACCACCTACTACATGATCACCCTGCGCACCGACCGCAGCCACTTGGGCACCGATGAGAAGCCGCTGTTGATCATCCCAGGCATGGTGGCTTCGGTGGATATCATCACCGGCAAGAAAAGCATCCTGAGCTACCTGCTCAAGCCGATCATCAAGGCGCGGGCCGAGGCGTTGCACGAGCGGTAATCTCTACTGCCTTTGCTGACGTCTTCGCGGGCAAGCCCGCTCCCACCCTGGAATGCATTCCAAGTGTGGGAGCGGGCTTGCCC
>NZ_JBOICG010000029.1:0-4234 GCF_050739995.1 Pseudomonas sp.
TGTGGGAGGGGGCTTGCCCCCGATAGCGGTGTGTCAGATACATATTCTTCACTGGCCCACTGCAATCGGGGGCAAGCCCCCTCCCACATTTTGATTTGTGTTGGCCTTTAGAGCACGTAATACATGATCGCCACAAAATGCAGCAGGCTGCCGCCGATCACAAACAGATGCCAGATGCCATGGGAATGCCGCAGCCGGTCCTCCAGGGCAAAGAAGATGATACCGACGGTGTACAACACCCCACCCGCCGCCAGCCAGGTGAACCCCGCCGTGCCCAGCGCAGCGATCAGCGGCTTGACCGCCACCAGTACGATCCAGCCCATCACCGCGTAGATCACGATGGACAGGATACGCGCCTCCGAGCGCGGCTTGATCTCCTGCAAGATGCCGATCACCGCCAGGCCCCACACAATGCCGAACAGCGTCCAACCCCACGGGCCACGCAAGGTCACCAGGCAAAAGGGCGTGTAGCTCCCGGCAATCAGCAGGTAGATCGAAAAATGGTCGACCTTCTGCATGATCTCTTTTCGCCGCCCGCGCACGCTGTGATACACGGTCGACGCGCTGTATAGCACCAACAGCGTAAAGCCATAAATCGCCACGCTGACGACTTTCCAGGGGCTGCCATCCAGGCTCGCCACCACCAACATCCACACTGCGCCAATACACGCCGCGACCGTACCGAGCAAATGGCTCCAGGCGTTGAATCGTTCACCGTGGTACATCTGTCACCGACCTCCATAACCGTTAACCATTGGCGAGTTAGCGTCCAACCTTGCGCATAAGAGTGCAAGCGTCTTGTGACGTTCCGAGGACGCCACGCGGTTTTGCGGGCACAATCGAACGCATTCGAACAAGAGCCACGGCCATGCTGATCGACGAAGAGTTCACCCTCAAGAAGCTGGAGATCTTCCTGGCGTTCATGCGCACCGGCAACCTGGCCCGTGCCGCCGCCGAGCTGCAAACCAGTAACGTCAGCGTGCACCGCGCCATCCATTCCCTGGAAAACGCCCTGCGCTGTCCGCTGTTCAAACACGAAGGACGCAACCTCACGCCGCTGGAAAGCGCCTACGTGCTGGAAGAGCGTGCACAGAAATTGGTGGCCGACGTGGTCGACAGCGTGCGCCTCACCCGCGAAGCCGCCGGTTTCTCCGCCGAGCGTTTCAAATTGGGCTCGCTGTATTCGCTGACGGTGAAGACCGTGCCGCAATTGATCATGGGCCTGAAGATCCGTCGCAGCGAGCTCAACATCGACCTGATCCTGGGCTCCAATTTCGACCTGCTCTACAAGCTCAAGAACATGGAGGTAGATGCGATCCTCATCTCCCTCGACGAACACGCCAACGACCCCGACTGCGAACAGATCGCGCTGTTCTCCGATGACATCTTCCTCGCGACCCCAGCCGACTCACCCTTCGACCGCGAACAGCAGATCGACCTAGCCGACGTACGCGACGCCACCTTCATCACCCTCACCCAAGGCTTCGCCACTCACCAGGATGGTAACCGCGTGTTCAAACAGGCAGGGTTCGAGCCGAAGGTGGCGATGCAGGTAAATGACATCTTCACCTTGTTGAGCATGGTCAGTTCAGGAGTGGGTTATGCCCTGCTGCCAGGGCGGATTGCCGCCGTGTATGAGAACCGCGTGAAGTTGATACCGCTGCAACCTCGCTATCAGTTGCAGCAGCATATTGGCGTGGTGTTTTTGAAGGCGAAAGAGCGAGACCCGAACTTGCTCGCGTTGCTGGCAGAGTGTCGGATGTATGCCAATCGCCAGGCTTGAGACCGCCATCGCGGGCAAGCCCGGCTCCCACATTGGATCGGGTTCCCAAATTCAAATCTGGAATACAGTCCAAATGTGGGAGCGGGCTTGCTCGCGAAGAGGCCGGACCAATCAACCCAACTTTCGAAATTAGCCGACCAGACCGCGCACGATGAAGTACAGCACCGAAGGCCCAAGCAAACACCCAAGCCCGGTATGAAACGTCGCCGTCAATGCGCCATACGGCACCAACCGCCGATCAGTGGCCGCAAGGCCCGCAGTGACGCCGCTCACGGTACCGGCCAAGCCACCAAACACCATCGCCGAACGCGGATTATCCAGCCCCATCCACCGCGCCGCGACGGGCGTGCCGACCATCACCAGGATCGCCTTGATCAAGCCGGTGGCAATCGACAATGCCATCACATCCGAAGTCGCACCAATGGCAGCACCTGTCACCGGGCCAACGATATAAGTCACCGCGCCTGCGCCGATGGTCGTCATGCTGACCGCGTCGCGATAACCAAACGCCCAGGCCATGCTCGCACCGACGATAAATGGCAGTACCGTGCCTAGCAGCAACGCAATCACGCCGATCAAGCCCGCCTTGCGCGCCTCCGTGGCTTGCACTTCAAACGCCGTGGCAACAATGGCGAAGTCGCGCAGCATCGCACCACCCATCAAGCCGATGCCGGAGAACAGCGCCACGTCGGCCAGACCCTTTTGCCCACCCGTGAGCGTACCGCCGACCCAGGCCAGTACCAGGCCGATGACAATAGCAATCGCCGAACCATGAATGCGCCCGAAGGTCAGGCGCTTGGACAGCACCACGGAAATCCACATCACCACGCCAACGAAGGCAAATGCGGTGACCAGGCCGTTATGCTCCAGGCCTTTTTCGATGAGATCCCACATATCAGCGACCTCCCGCGGCAGTGACCAGCGGCGCTTCTTCGGCGGGTAACGGCTCGCCCTTGTGGGTGCGGCTGATCAGGGCGATGGTGCAACCACACACCACCACCGAACCGATGGCCGCCAGTACCGCCACCGGGCCGCCGTGCAGCGCCGTGACCACGTTTTGTTGCGCGGCCATCGCGACCACGACGGGGATGTACATCGCCCCCCAGAAGCCGACGCCCATCTCGCAGTCCTTGGTCATGCCGCCGCGTTTTTGCATCCACAGGCGGGCGCAGATCAGCAGGATCATCGCGATTCCCACCCCGCCCACGTTGGATTTGACGCCCAGCAACACGCCGAGCATGTCGCCCATGATCACGCCCGCCAGCGTGCAGATCGCCAGCAATGCCACACCGTAGATAATCATTGTTGTTGTCCTCGAAGTGCTCAATCGAAATTGTTGTTTTTGTGCTTCGAAAGCCTTGGGTGGCGCTTTATCGGTGGCGGCGCTCCTCCTCTTGCAGCAGGGCCTGCAAGGTGTCCAGGCGTGCGCCTTCATAGGCGATCACCGTGCCTTGCGCGAACACACGGCGTGACAGGCCGGTCAGCACCGCACCCGGGGGCAGTTCGATTTGCAGGCGCACACCACGCTCGTAGGCGCTTTGTACGGTGCCGCGCCAGTCGACGACGCGGCACATGTTGAAGGCCAGGTCGTCGCGCAGTTGTTCAGGGTTGTGGATAGGTCGGGCGCGGGTGCTGCTCAGGTAGGTGATGCGCGGCGCCTTGAGCGTAACGAAAGCGTGCGCCAACACCTGGGCCGGTTGCTCCAGCAGCGCGCAATGGGACGGCACACTGACGGCCAGGCGCTTGGCGATGCCATTGCCTTTGATACGCTCGGCGACGCGCTGCATCGCCGCATTGCTGCCGGCGATGACGGTCTGGTTGTCGGCGTTGATATTGGCTAGGTACACCGGGGTTTGCGGGCTGTGGACAGCTGCCAGCAGAGCTTCGACGGTGGATAACTCCGGGCCGATGATTGCCGTCATGCCGTAGCCTTGTGGATAAGCCTGCTGCATCAACTCGCCGCGCAGACTGACCAGTTTTACGGCGTCCGCAAAGTCCAGGGCACCGGCGATGACCGCTGCCGGATAGGCGCCGATGGACAGGCCCGCCACGTAATCGGCGGTGTGTTGCAACTGACGGGCATGGGCCACGCCACTGATCAACAGGCAGAGTTGCACGGCGCGTGTCGACTCAAGGGCTTGGGCAGAGTCGAGCTGACGCACGTCTTCGCCCAAGGCATGACTGGCTTCTTCCAATACGTCGGCAGGCAATGGCTGGAGCATACCCGGCCGTTGGGCGCCCTGCCCTGGAAATACCAGAAGGCTACTCATGCCACGGGCTGCCAGGGATCAGCTACGAGGTGCGCGCCGCTGGCGGTTTTCAGCAGCACCCGCCGTGAAGCGCCGGCCCATTCACGCAACGCGACTGCACCGAATGGCGTTTGCAGTTGCAGGTCCACGGCGCACACCGCCTTGTCCAGCATTGCCAGCAGGTCCCGGGCGTCATTGCGGT
>NZ_JBOICG010000030.1:0-12348 GCF_050739995.1 Pseudomonas sp.
GCTGTCGCCTGCTGCCCAAGCCAGGTCGCCAATGCGCTGGAAGCCGAACATCGAGTAGAAGATGTAGAACGGCAGCATCGGCTGGTTGTGGCTGGAGTACGAAGTACCGGCAGCGATGAAGGAACTCATGGCGCCCGCTTCGTTGATGCCTTCTTCGAGGATCTGGCCCTTCTTGTCTTCCTTGTAGAACATCACCTGGTCTTTATCGACTGGTTCGTAGAGCTGGCCGACGGAGGAGTAGATGCCCAACTGGCGGAACATGCCTTCCATGCCGAAGGTACGGGCTTCGTCCGGGATGATCGGGACGATGCGCGGGCCGATGTCCTTGTCCTTGACCAGCTGCGCCAGGATGCGCACGAAAGCCATGGTGGTGGAGATTTCACGGTCGCCCGAGCCGTCAAGGATAGCCTTGAGGGTGCTCAGGTCTGGCGTCGGTACGCTGAAGCTCTGCGCGCGACGCTGTGGCACGAAACCACCCAGTGCGGCGCGACGCTCGCTCAGGTAGCGGGCTTCGGCGCTGTTCGGCTCTGGCTTGAAGAACGGCAGGTTTTCCAGCTCTTCGTCTTTGACCGGAATGTCGAAGCGATCGCGGAACAACTTCAGGCTGTCGACATCGACTTTCTTGGTGTTGTGCGCGGTGTTTTTCGCTTCGCCGGCACCCGTGCCATAACCCTTGATGGTCTTGGCCAGGATGACGGTCGGTTGTTCTTTGTGGTTGACCGCTTCGTGGTACGCCGCGTAGACCTTGTACGGGTCGTGGCCGCCACGGTTGAGTTTCCAGATCTCGTCGTCGGACAGATCAGCAACCATCGCCTTGAGTTCAGGCGTGTTGAAGAAGTGTTCACGTACGAACGCGCCGTCTTTGGCTTTGTAGTTCTGGTACTCGCCGTCGATGACTTCGTCCATGCGACGTTGCAGGATACCGTCGACGTCCTTGGCCAGCAGTGGGTCCCAGAAACGGCCCCAGATGACTTTGGTCACGTTCCACTGGGCGCCACGGAATACGCCTTCGAGTTCCTGGATGATCTTGCCGTTGCCGCGAACCGGGCCGTCGAGGCGCTGCAGGTTGCAGTTGATGACGAAGATCAGGTTGTCGAGCTTCTCGCGGCCGGCCAGGGAGATGGCGCCCAGGGATTCCGGCTCGTCACACTCGCCGTCGCCCAGGAAACACCAGACTTTCTGCTTGCCTTCAGGGATGAAGCCACGGGCTTCCAGGTACTTCATGAAGCGTGCCTGGTAGATCGCCTGGATTGGACCCAGACCCATGGAAACCGTCGGGAACTGCCAGAAATCAGGCATCAGCCAAGGGTGCGGGTACGACGACAGGCCGTTACCGTCCACTTCCTGGCGGAAGTTGTTCATGTGTTCTTCGGTGATGCGGCCTTCCATGAACGCACGGGCGTAGACGCCTGGCGAGGTGTGGCCCTGGAAGTAGATCAGGTCGCCGCCGTGTTCGTCGGTCGGGGCCTGGAAGAAGTAGTTGAAGCCGATGTCATACAGGGTTGCGCTGGAAGCGAAGCTGGAGATGTGACCGCCCAGGTCAGAATCTTTCAAGTTCGTGCGCATTACCATCGCCATGGCGTTCCAACGTACCAGCGAGCGAATGCGGCGTTCCATGAACAGGTCGCCAGGCATGCGTGCTTCGTGGGTAACGGGGATGGTGTTGCGGTACGGCGTGGTGATGGCGTAGGGCAGTTGCGAGCCGCTGCGGGTCGCGAGTTCGCCCATACGGGTCATCAGGTAGTGAGCACGGTCTTCGCCTTCTTTGTCGAGAACCGATTCCAGGGCGTCCAGCCATTCCTGGGTTTCGACGGGATCGAGGTCTTGCATGGCTTGCTCCAGGGCGGAAAGGCTACCAGAATCGGTTGCCTGAAGTTTGCGACTGGCCTTGTGGGCAGACGACATAAATTCTTGGATGGCCGAAGGTTGCTTCGGCGTCCTGTAGTTTTACTACAAATCGTCGGCTATTTCAGCCTTTCGAATGTATATACGAGTAGTAAAACTACACAAGACTGAGCGTATAGCTCGGTCTGGCTGGTGAGCATAATCGTTATTGTTGATCTTTTGCGAACAAGAAAAGGTGAATGTTTGATGTTGGCTGCCAAAATGAAATTAATTTCAGCTATTTCTAACCTTTGTTCGACAGTCCTTCACCGAGCGTGGTTCTTGCGTTCACAGCTACAAGCCATTTACGCGCCGATCAAGGATAGACCATGAGCCTTCCAACGCTGGCCGAACTGCCGGCCATTCTCTTACCTTTTGCCCAGCGGGCCGAGCAGTCATTTCGTGACGCAGTGGCCGCGCTGGACGACGATCATGGCCTTTCTGCGTGGACGTCGCAACGCTGGGCTGACTTCGCCCGAGTGTGCGCTGCCAGTGATTTCGTCATTGAACAGAGCGTTCGTGACCCTTTGATGTTGCTGGAGCTGGCAGCCTGGGGTGAGCTGGACCGCGGCTTTGCGCCGGATGAGCTGTGCGGGCAAGTCGCCGCTGCGGTGCAACAGGCTGCAACAGAA
This sequence comes from Pseudomonas sp., assembly GCF_050739995.1. Taxonomy (GTDB): domain Bacteria; phylum Pseudomonadota; class Gammaproteobacteria; order Pseudomonadales; family Pseudomonadaceae; genus Aquipseudomonas. The sequence continues at coordinate 2,517 of NZ_JBOICG010000030.1, forward strand.
GATGAGTTGGGACGTGTACTGCGCCGCCAGCGTACTCGCCAACAAGTGCGGATCATCTGGCGCGACCTGACCCGACAGGCGGACCTGGTGCAAACCTGTCGCGACCTGTCCGACATGGCCGACGCCTGCATCGACCAAGCCTATCAATGGCTGTACCAGCGCCACTGCGTGCAGTTCGGCACACCGACCGGCCGCCGCAGCGGCGAAGCGCAGCACATGGTCATCCTGGGCATGGGCAAGCTGGGTGCGGTGGAATTGAACCTGTCTTCCGATATCGACCTGATCTTCGCGTACCCTGAGGGCGGCGAGACAGTGGGCGTGAAGCGCGCCCTGGATAATCAGGAGTTCTTTATTCGTCTTGGTCAAAAACTGATCAAGGCGCTTGACCCGATGACCGTCGACGGTTTTGTGTTCCGTGTCGACATGCGCCTGCGCCCCTATGGCTCGGCCGGTGCCCTGGTGCTCAGCTTCAATGCGTTGGAGCAGTACTACCAGGACCAGGGCCGCGACTGGGAGCGCTACGCCATGATCAAGGCGCGCGTGGTGGCTGGCGACCAAGTGGCCGGTGCGCAACTGCTCGATATGCTGCGACCGTTCGTCTATCGCCGCTATCTGGATTTTTCCGCTATCGAAGCGCTGCGCACCATGAAGCAGTTGATCCAGCAAGAAGTACGGCGCAAAGGCATGGCCGACAACATCAAGCTGGGCTCGGGTGGCATCCGCGAGGTGGAGTTTATTGCTCAGGCGTTCCAGTTGATCCATGGCGGCCGCGACCTCAGTCTGCAACAGCGACCGTTGCTCAACGTGCTGGGCACCCTGGAAGGCCAGGGTTATCTACCGGCGGTTGTGATTGCCGAACTGCGTGACGGCTATGAGTTCCTGCGCTACACCGAGCATGCCATCCAGGCGATTGCCGACCGGCAGACCCAAATGCTTCCGGACAATCCAGAAGACCAGGCGCGCATCGCCTTTATGCTGGGGTTCGCCGATTGGGACGCTTTTCATGAGCGCCTGATGTACTGGCGTGGCCGGGTGGACTGGCACTTCCGCCAAGTGATCGCTGATCCTGATGAAGAAGAAGGTGAAGAGAGCGAGTTGATGGTGGGCGGTGAGTGGTTGCCGCTGTGGGAAGAGTCCCAGGATGAAGACGCGGCGTGCCGCCAATTGGCCGAAGGCGGCTTTACCGACGCACCCAAGGCCCTCAAGGCCCTGGCCGGCCTGCGCGGTAGCCCGCAATTGCGCGCCATGCAACGCCTGGGGCGTGAGCGGCTGGATGCGTTCATTCCGCGTCTGCTGGCCCAGGCGGTCGAACACGCCAACCCGGACCTGGTGCTGGAGCGTGTACTGCCACTGGTGGAGGCGGTTGCCCGCCGCTCCGCTTACCTGGTGCTGCTGACCGAGAACCCCGATGCCCTGCGCCGTTTGCTGACGCTATGTGCCGCCAGCCCCTGGATTGCGGAACAGATCACCCGTTTCCCGTTGCTGCTCGACGAATTGCTCAACGAGGGTCGCCTGTTCAAGCCGCCATTGGCGCCGGAGCTGGCTGCTGAGCTACGCGAGCGCCTGACGCGCATTCCCGAGGACGACCTTGAGCAACAGATGGAAGCGCTGCGCCACTTCAAGCTGGCTCATCGTCTGCGTGTGGCGGCTTCGGAAATTGCCGGTAGCCTGCCGTTGATGAAAGTCAGCGATTACCTCACCTGGCTCGCCGAAGCCATCCTCGAACAAGTGTTGGCCCTGGCTTGGCGCCAGACCGTGGCACGGCATGGTGCACCGCAACGGGTGGATGGCACCTTGTGCGATCCTGGGTTCATCATTGTCGGTTATGGGAAAGTCGGTGGGATCGAACTGGGGCATGGTTCCGATCTGGACCTGGTGTTTATCCACGACGGCGACCCGCAAGCGGAAACCGATGGGGCCAAGCCGATCGATGGTGCGCAGTTCTTCACGCGTCTGGGCCAGAGGATCATTCACTTGCTGACGACCCAGACCAACTCTGGTCAGTTATATGAAGTGGACATGCGCCTGCGGCCTTCCGGTGCGTCCGGGCTATTGGTCAGTTCCCTGGGGGCGTTTGACCGCTATCAACAAAATGAAGCCTGGACCTGGGAGCATCAAGCCCTGATCCGTGCTCGGGTGCTGGTGGGCAGCCAGGATGTCGGGCATGCCTTTGAGCAAGTACGGGCCCGCGTGCTGGGTCGGGAGCGGGACCCGATCAAGCTGCGCCAGGAGGTCAGCGAGATGCGTGCCAAGATGCGCGACAACCTGGGCACCAAGACCACGGCGGCCGGTACCGGTGCCAATGCGTTCGAGGCGACGGCGGTGTTCGACCTCAAGCAGGACGCTGGAGGTATCGTCGATATTGAATTTATGGTGCAATACGCGGCTTTGGCGTGGTCTGCGCAACATCCATCGTTGCTGCGCTACACCGACAATATCCGCATTCTGGAGGGCTTGGAGCAGGTGGGGTTGATGCCCGCCGCCGATGCCCACCTGCTGCGCGAGGTGTATAAGGCCTACCGTTCCGCCGCGCATCGCCAGGCTCTGCAAAATGAGTCCGGCACGGTTGCCGGCGATCAGTTCGCCGACGAACGGCGCCAGGTGATGCGAATCTGGAAAGAACTGGGGTTAAGCTGAAACTCGATTAGTTGAGCGACGCCAATCTAATGTGGAAACTAGCTTTTTGTGGGAGCCGGGCTTGCCCGCGATGCAGACGCCTCGGTATGTCAGTCATACCGAAGCGATGCCATCGCAGGCAAGCCAGCTCCCATACAAAGCGCGATCTACAGTCATTGTCGATGCGGGGAGGCATAAGCCTCCCCGCATCGTTTGTGGAAACTACATGAATATTCTGATCGTTGGGCCCAGTTGGGTCGGTGACATGGTGATGGCGCAGACACTGTTCCAGTGCCTGCGCGTGCGCTACCCAGATTGCCAGATCGACGTGCTCGCCCCCGAGTGGAGCCGGCCGATCCTCGAGCGCATGCCCGAGGTGCGCAAGGCCTTGAGCTTCCCGCTCGGCCACGGAGCCCTTGAACTGGCGACCCGTCGTCGCATCGGCAAATCCCTGGCCGGCCAGTACGACCAGGCCATCCTGCTGCCCAACTCGCTCAAGTCGGCGCTGGTGCCTTACTTTGCCAGCATTCCCAAGCGTACCGGCTGGCGTGGCGAATTCCGCTATGTACTGCTCAACGATGTACGCACCCTCGACAAGGCGCGCTACCCGTTGATGATCGAACGGTTCATGGCTTTGGCTTACGAGCCGGGTGCCGAGTTGCCCAAGCCTTACCCACGCCCCAGTCTGCAGATCGACCCGGTGACACGCGATGCGGCATTGGCCAAGTTCGGCCTGACCCTGGATCGTCCGGTACTGGCGCTGTGCCCGGGCGCCGAGTTTGGTGAGTCCAAGCGCTGGCCGTCGGAGCATTACGCCAAAGTCGCCGAGACGAAGATCCGTGAAGGCTGGCAAGTATGGCTCTTCGGCTCGAAAAACGATCACTCGGTGGGCGAAGACATACGCCAGCGCTTGATCCCTGGCCTGCGCGAAGAAGCGGTGAACCTCAGTGGCGATACCTCGCTGGCCGAGGCGATCGATCTGCTGTCCTGTGCGGATTCGGTGGTGTCCAACGACTCTGGCCTGATGCACGTGGCTGCCGCGCTCAACCGCCCACTGGTCGCGGTGTATGGGTCCACCTCTCCAGGTTTTACCCCGCCATTGGCCGACAAGGTCGAAGTGGTGCGCCTGGGCCTGGAGTGCAGCCCGTGTTTTGACCGCACCTGCCGGTTCGGCCACTACAACTGCCTGCGCCAATTGCTGCCGCAGCCAGTCAATGAGGCTTTGCAGCGGTTGCAGGGCTCAGTGGTAGAGGTCCGATAGTTTGCGAGTATTGGTAGTCAAGACCTCATCCCTGGGTGATGTGATCCACGCGTTGCCGGCACTGACCGACGCGGCGCGGGCAATCCCCGGTATTCGCTTCGACTGGGTGGTGGAAGAAGGCTTTGCCGAGATTCCCACTTGGCACCCTGCGGTGGACAAGGTGATCCCGGTGGCGATTCGCCGCTGGCGCAAGAACATCTGGCAGACCTTCAAGAGCGGCGAGTGGCGGCGTTTCAAACAGCGTATCCAGTCGACCAAGTACGACCTGGTGATCGATGCCCAAGGCCTGCTCAAAAGCGCCTGGCTGACCCGCTACGTGCGTGCGCCGGTGGCCGGTTTCGATAAAAACTCCGCCCGTGAACCCATTGCGGCACGCTTTTATTCCCGACGCCTGGCCGTGGCCCGTGGGCAACATGCGGTGGAGCGTTTGCGCCAACTGTTTGCCGTGGCGTTGGGCTATGACCTGCCTAAGGCGTTGGGCGACTACGGGCTGAATGTCGACAAGATCGTCGGCCTGCCGCCGAAGAAGCCCTTCGTACTGCTGCTGCACGGCACCACCTGGGACACCAAGCACTGGCCCGAAGCCTACTGGCGCGAACTGGCCGAGCGCATGGGGCGTTTGGGAGTGGATGTGAAGCTACCGTGGGGCAACCCAGCCGAAAAGGCCCGGGCTGAACGCCTGGCACAGGGCCTGTCCAACGCCGAAGTGTTGCCCAAGCTGAACCTGGCGGGTGTCGCCCGTGTGTTGGCCGGCGCCCGTGCCTGTGTGGCGGTGGACACCGGTCTTGGCCACTTGGCTGCCGCGTTGGACGTACCGACCATTTCCCTGTTTGGCCCTACCAACCCCGGCCTGACCGGTGCCTATGGCAAAGGCCAGATTCATTTGGCCAGCGATTTCCCGTGTGCGCCTTGCCTGCAAAAGCAATGCACTTATCAACCTACGGCTGATGACCTGCGGCGGTTCGACGTCCCGCGTGAGTCGCCCCTGTGCTTTACACGCCTGAACCCTGAACGTGTGGCAAACCGACTGACCACGTTGTTACTGGCCGAGGAACAGCACTGATGCAACTGGCTTTTGTGCTCTACAAATACTTCCCCTTCGGTGGCCTGCAGCGTGACTTCATGCGCATCGCCCTGGAGTGCCAACAGCGCGGGCATCAGATTCGTGTGTACACGTTGATCTGGGAAGGCGATATCCCACCGGGCTTTGAAGTGCTGGTGGCGCCGGTCAAGGCGCTGGTCAACCACCGCCGCAACGAAAAGCTGTATGCCTGGATCCAGGCCGACCTGGCCAAGCGCCCGGTGGACCGTGTGGTGGGGTTCAACAAGATGCCGGGGCTGGATCTGTACTTCGCCGCCGATGGCGTGTTTGAAGACAAGGCACAGACCCTGCGCAACCCGATGTATCGCTGGTTCGGGCGTTACAAGCACTTCGCGGAGTATGAGCGTGCGGTGTTTGATAAAAACGCCAAGACGCAAATCATGGTGTTGTCCGAGCACCAACAAGCCCTGTTTACCCAGTACTACGGGACTCAGGCAGAGCGGTTCCACTTGCTGCCACCGGGCATTGCCCGCGACCGTCGCGCGCCGCCGAATGCGGCTGAAATTCGTGCCGAGTTTCGTCGCGAGTTCGGCTTGGCCGAGGATGATTTGCTGCTGGTGCAGATTGGCTCCGGCTTCAAGACCAAAGGTGTTGATCGCAGCCTGAAAGCCTTGGCTGCACTGCCATCTGCATTGAAAAAGCGTACCCGGCTGTTTGTGATTGGCCAGGATGACCCCAAAGTATTCCAATTGCAGAGTGCTGCGTTGGGCTTGGGTGATCAGGTGCTGTTTTTCAAGGGGCGCAGTGATATTCCGCGCTTCCTGCTGGGCGCCGACTTGTTGATTCACCCCGCGTATAACGAGGCGGCGGGCATGGTGTTGGTCGAGGCCGTGGTTGCGGGCCTGCCGGTGCTGGTGAGCAAGGTCTGCGGTTACGCCTTCTACATCGAGCAAGCCCAAAATGGCCGGGTGCTGGACGAGCCCTTCGAGCAGGCCCAGCTCAATCAATACCTGGTCGAGATGCTCAACGATCCACACGCGCGTGCGACCTGGAGTCGCAATGGTCTGGCCTTCGCCGAGACGGCCGACCTCTTTAGCATGCCGCAGTACGCTGCGGACCTGATTCTGGCGGAGCCAAACCGATGAAGTTGATTCTTGCCGAACCGTTCAAGACCTTGTGGGCGAGGCGTGATGCCTTTGCCGAGGTCGAGAAACTGGAAGGCCAGGTGTTCCGCGAGCTGGCCGCTCGCCGTACGTTGCGTACGGTGGTGGATGGCCACCCTTATTTCGTGAAGATCCACCGGGGAGTCGGCTGGGCCGAAATCCTCAAGAACCTGATCACTGCCAAGTTGCCGGTATTGGGCGCGGGCCAGGAGTGGCGGGCCATCCAGCGTCTGCAAGAGCTGGGCGTGCCGACCATGACCGCAGTGGCCTTTGGGGAAAAAGGCAGCAACCCGGCCGATCAGCATTCGTTCATCATCACCGAAGAGCTGACGCCGATTATCAGCCTTGAAGACTTGACCCTCGACTGGGTCAAGCAGCCGCCGGCTCCGGCGATCAAGCACGCCTTGACCGTCGAACTGGCACGTACCGTTGGCGCAATGCATCGGGGCGGCGTCAACCACCGCGATTGCTACCTCTGCCACTTTCTGTTGCACACCGACCAGCCCATCACTGCCGGCAACCTCAAGCTGTCGGTGATCGACTTGCACCGTGCCCAGGTGCGCCCGACGATTCCGATGCGCTGGCGCAACAAGGATCTGGCCGGGCTGTATTACTCCGCACTGGAAATCGGCTTGACCCGGCGCGACAAGCTGCGCTTCCTCAAGCATTACTTCCAGCAGCCGTTGCGCCAGATCCTGGCAGAGCAAACGGCGCTGTTGAACGAGCTGGAGCGCATGGCCGCCAAGCTTTACGCGCGCAAGCAGCGATACGGGGACGCGCTCGGATGGCGGGTTGGAACCTGGAACCCGCTTACGCCTCCCTGGCAGACGACTTTGGCAGCCTTGAAGCAGTGTTCGCCCTGCAGGGTGAGCAGTTGACTCGCGATCCGCTGTCGGAAGTGATCCGGGTGACGCGTGACGGAATCAACTACTACGTCAAACGCTATGTCGGCGCCGGTAAAGGCTTGCGTCGTTACCTGGGCAAGCCTCGGGTCAAATCCGAATGGCAGAACCTCAAGCGTTTTGCCAAATGGGGCATTCCTACCGCCGATGTGGTCGCCTGGGGGCTTGATCGCAAGGGCCTGGCGTACAACCGGGGGGCGATGATTACCCGTGAGTTGCCGAAAACCGAAGACTTGTCGGTGTTGGCCGAACGCAAGGATGCGCGACTGAAAGATCCGTGCTGGGTCGATGCGATCAGCCGTCAACTCGCTGAATATACCCGCACCATGCACGATCACCGCTTCACCCATAACGACTTGAAGTGGCGCAACCTTCTGGTGGACGACCAGCGCACCCTGTACCTGATCGATTGCCCCAACGGTGACTTCTGGCGCGGCTTCTGGCTCAAGTACCGCATCACCAAGGACCTGGCCTGCCTGGACAAAGTCGCCAAGTATCACTTGTCGGCCACCCAGCGCCTGCGCTTCTACATGCAATATCGCCAACACACGCACCTGACGGCGTCGGATAAACAACGCATTCGTCACGTGGTGAAGTTTTTCGAGGGGCGCGAATGAGTGACTTTCTAGCGGCCGAAGACCGTGCTCTGCTGGAGCGCAACGGTCTGGCGACCTTTGACGCCTTGTGGGCCAAGCAACTTGATGCTGTAGACGAACCCAATACCAGTCGCGGTGGCTGGAGCAGTGTGTATCGCCTGGAGCTGGAGGGGCAGGGCTATTACCTCAAGCGCCAAAGCAACTACCTGACGCGCACCTTGCACAGGCCATTGGGCGAGCCGAGTTTTGCCCGTGAGTTTCGCAACATCAGCCTTTACCGCCAGCGGCGTATCCCGGCGTTGCAAGCCGCGTTCTTCGGCGAGCGCAAGGTCAGCGGCGAGCGTCGTGCAATGTTGCTGACCCGTGCATTGGACGGTTGGAATGACTTGGATTCGTTGCTGGAGCAGTGGCCGCAACTGAGCGATACCCAGCACCGTGCAATCCTGCGGGCCTGTGGCCAGCTTGCACACAAATTGCACGATGTGGGTCAAGTGCATGGCTGTTTTTACCCCAAGCATATTTTCCTGCAGGCCACTGCCGACGGTTATGCCGCACAGTTGATTGACCTGGAGAAAACCCGCCCGCTGCTGTTTGGCTGGCGTGACCGGGTGAAAGACCTGGAGCCGCTGTTGCGTCGCGCTCCCCAGTGGTCAGAAGCCCAGGTGCGCCAATTGCTGGCCGCCTACCTGGAGCAGCCTGAGGACAGCGCGCTGGTTGCCACTTGGCATCAACGCCTGACGGCCCGTCGCAGCCACAAGGAGAGCCGTTGATGCGTTTGTCCGAGCTGAAAAATGCCGGCCGTACGCCCAGCTTGCCGCTGAGTATCGAGTTGGCGGATGCGGCCGGTCCCGGGCAGTTGCAACTGCTGAGCCTGTTGCGGGTGCTGCCGGGGCAGCGCTACGTGGGCGCGGCGGTTTGGCGTGGGCGCCCGGTGTTGGCCAAGTTGCTGGTGGGCAGCAAGGCCGCGCGGCATTTTCAGCGTGAACGCAACGGTGTGCGCCTGTTGGCCGAGCAGGGCCTGACTACGCCCTTACTGTTGGCCGACGGGTTGCAAGACGGCGAGGGTGGCTGGTTGCTGTTCGAGTTTCTCGAAGGTGCCGAAAGCCTGGCGGATGCCTGGCATGTCGTCGAAGACTTGCCGCCGTTGGCGGACGAACAAACCGCCGTGCTCGCCGAAGCCCTCGGTGCGATTGCCCAGATGCACGCCCAAGGGGTGTGGCAGGAAGACCTGCACCTGGACAACTTGCTGCGTCACAACGGCAAGCTGTACCTGATTGATGGCGCCGGTATCTGCGCTGAAGAAGCCGGCAAGCCGTTGTCGCGCAATCGCGTGCTGGAAAACCTCGGTGTGTTTTTTGCCCAGTTGCCGAAGAGCCTCGAACCGTTTACCGAAGAGTTGCTGGTGTACTACCTGCTGAGCAACGGTGAGCATGCGTTGCCCTTGGAAGCCCTCGAGAAGCAGGTGCGTAAGGTCAGCGCCTGGCGCATGAAGGACTTCATGAGCAAGGTCGGCCGTGAATGCACGCTGTTCAGCGTGGTGCGTGGCGCCTTTGGCTTGCGTGCGGCGCGTCGTGAAGAAGAGGCCGCGATGGTGCCGGTGCTGGAGCAGGCGGATGCGCTGCTCGAGCAGGGCCATTTGTACAAGACCGGTGGCGCGGCGAGTGTCGCCAAGGTCGAGGTGGCTGGTCGCCCATTGGTGATCAAGCGCTACAACATCAAGGGTTTTGCCCATTGGCTCAAGCGCTTCTGGCGCCCGAGCCGTGCCTGGCATTCCTGGCGCGAAGGCAACCGTCTGGCCTTCCTCGGCATTGCCACACCCAAGCCGCTGGCGGTGCTGGAGAAGCGCTTTTTCTGGCTGCGCAGTCGGGCTTACCTGATCACCGAGTTCTTGCCGGGGCCGGATATCATCGAACGCTTCGCGCCCTACGTTGAGCGTGGTGACGCCCCTGAAAACGAACTGCTGGCCCTGGACCAGCTGTTTGCTGAGCTGATCCGCGAGCGCATCAGTCATGGCGACTTCAAGGGGCATAATCTGTTCTGGAACGAAGGCTGCTGGGCGATGATCGACCTGGACGCGATGTGTCAGCACAGCTCCGCTGCCAGCTTTGCCCCAGCGTTTGCCAAGGACCGCGCGCGGTTTATGCGTAACTGGCCTGAGAGCAGTGCGCTCTACAAAGTGATCGACCAGCGCCTGCCTGCGCCATAGACGCCCGATATTGTAGTGAGCGGGCTTGCCCCGCGCTGGGCTGCGT
>NZ_JBOICG010000031.1:0-5977 GCF_050739995.1 Pseudomonas sp.
GCAAAAGCCATTTGGTCAAAGAAATCGACGCCCTTGGCGGCGTGATGGCCATGGCTACCGATAAGGGTGGTATTCAATTTCGCGTGCTCAACAGCCGCAAAGGCCCGGCCGTACGTGCTACGCGGGCTCAAGCCGACCGCATTCTGTACAAGGCAGCGGTACGTGAAACCCTGGAAAACCAACCGAACCTGTGGATATTTCAACAAGCCGCGGATGACCTGATCGTCGAACAGGACCAGGTACGTGGTGTTGTCACTCAAATGGGCCTGCGTTTCTTCGCAGAATCCGTGGTATTGACCACCGGTACGTTCCTCGGCGGACTTATCCACATCGGCATGCAGAACTATTCCGGTGGTCGCGCTGGTGATCCGCCGTCGATTGCCTTGGCAAAACGCCTGCGTGAATTGCCGTTGCGAGTAGGCCGCCTGAAAACCGGGACCCCGCCACGTATCGACGGGCGTTCTGTGGATTTCTCGGTGATGACCGAACAAGCCGGTGACACGCCAATCCCAGTGATGTCGTTCATGGGGTCCAAAGAACAGCACCCGAAACAGGTCAGTTGCTGGATTACCCACACCAACGCCCGCACCCACGAAATCATTGCCGCGAACCTCGACCGTTCGCCGATGTATTCCGGTGTGATCGAAGGTATCGGCCCACGTTATTGCCCATCGATCGAAGACAAGATCCACCGCTTTGCCGACAAGGAAAGCCACCAAGTCTTCATCGAGCCCGAGGGCTTGACCACCCATGAGCTGTACCCGAATGGTATTTCCACTTCCCTGCCTTTCGACGTGCAAATCCAGATCGTGCAATCGATCCGTGGTATGGAAAACGCACACATCGTGCGGCCGGGCTACGCCATTGAATACGACTATTTCGACCCGCGCGACCTGAAGTACAGCCTGGAAACCAAAGTGATTGGCGGTCTGTTCTTCGCTGGGCAAATCAACGGCACAACCGGTTACGAAGAAGCCGGCGCGCAAGGTTTGCTGGCTGGGACCAACGCAGCATTGCGTGCACAGGGCAAAGACAGCTGGTGCCCGCGTCGCGATGAAGCGTACATCGGTGTACTGGTTGACGATCTGATTACCCTGGGTACCCAGGAACCGTACCGGATGTTTACCTCCCGGGCGGAGTACCGTCTGATCCTGCGCGAAGACAACGCAGACCTGCGTCTGACCGAAAAAGGCCGTGAGCTGGGCTTGGTCGATGACATGCGTTGGGCTGCATTCTGCAAAAAGCGCGAAAGCATCGTGCTGGAAGAGCAGCGTCTGAAAAGTACTTGGGTTCGCCCGGGCACCGAGCAGGGTGATGCCATTGCGGAAAAATTCGGCACGCCGCTGACCCATGAATACAACTTGCTGAACCTGCTGTCCCGTCCGGAAATCGACTACGCTGGTCTGGTCGAGGTGACAGGTCAGGGTGCAGAAGATCCACAGGTTGCGGAGCAGGTCGAAATCAAGACCAAATACGCCGGTTACATCGACCGCCAGCAGGACGAGATCGCTCGCCTGCGCGCCAGTGAAGATACTAAGTTGCCTGCGGATATCGATTACACCGGGATTTCCGGCCTGTCGAAAGAAATCCAAAGCAAACTGGGGATAACTCGCCCGGAAACCCTGGGCCAGGCTTCACGCATCCCCGGCGTCACCCCGGCAGCGATTTCGCTGTTGATGATTCATTTGAAAAAACGCGGCGCGGGCCGTCAGTTGGAGCAAAGCGCTTGAGTTCGTTGGTCACCTCGCAACACGCCGAAGAGTTATCCACAGGTGCACGTCAGTTGGGCGTCGACCTGACCCCGGCCCAGCACGAATTGCTGTTGGGCTACCTGGCCCTGTTGATCAAATGGAACAAGGCTTACAACCTGACCGCTGTACGTGACCCGGACGAAATGGTCTCGCGTCATCTGCTCGACAGTTTGAGTGTGATGCCGTTTATCGAAAACGGTCGTTGGCTCGACGTTGGTAGTGGTGGCGGCATGCCTGGCATCCCGCTTGCCATCCTGTTTCCAGAGTCGCAAGTGACCTGCCTGGACAGCAACGGCAAGAAAACCCGCTTCCTGACCCAGGTCAAACTCGAACTCAAGCTGGATAACCTGCAAGTTATCCACAGTCGCGTCGAAGCCTTCACGCCTGAACAGCCTTTCAACGGAATTGTGTCCCGGGCGTTCAGCAGCATGGAGAACTTCAGCAACTGGACCCGCCACCTTGGCGACCGCGACACCCGCTGGCTGGCAATGAAGGGCGTCCATCCAAGCGATGAGCTGTTAGCATTGCCGGCAGACTTCCACCTCGATAGCGAACACGCCTTGGCCGTACCCGGTTGCCAAGGCCAACGCCATCTGCTGATACTGCGCCGCACGGCATGATTGGGAACACAAGCAAGAATGGCTAAGGTATTCGCGATAGCGAACCAGAAAGGTGGCGTGGGCAAAACCACCACCTGCATCAACCTCGCAGCATCGCTGGTTGCCACCAAGCGCCGGGTGCTGTTGATCGATCTCGATCCACAGGGCAACGCCACCATGGGTAGCGGTGTGGATAAACACGGCCTGGAAAACTCGGTTTACGACTTGCTGATCGGCGAGTGCGACCTGGCCCAGGCCATGCACTATTCCGAACACGGTGGTTATCAACTGCTGCCGGCCAACCGCGATTTGACCGCGGCGGAAGTGGTGCTGCTGGAAATGCAGATGAAAGAAAGCCGTCTGCGCAGCGCCCTGGCGCCGATTCGCGAGAACTACGATTACATTCTGATCGACTGCCCACCGTCTCTGTCGATGTTGACGTTGAACGCGCTGGTGGCGGCCGATGGGGTAATTATCCCCATGCAGTGCGAGTACTACGCGCTGGAAGGGTTGAGCGATCTTGTGGATAACATCAAGCGGATCGCCGAATTGTTGAACCCGAACCTGCAGATCGAAGGTCTGTTGCGCACAATGTTCGACCCGCGCCTGAGCCTGATGAACGATGTATCGGCACAGCTCAAGGAACACTTCGGCGATCAGTTGTACGACACCGTGATCCCGCGCAACATCCGTTTGGCCGAAGCGCCAAGCTATGGCATGCCCGCGCTGGCGTATGACAAATCCTCGCGTGGCGCGATTGCCTATCTGGCACTGGCTGGCGAGATGGTTCGCCGTCAACGCCGCAACTCACGCACCGCTGCAGCCCAGCCAACTTAAGGAATCCCCATGGCCGTCAAGAAACGAGGTCTCGGACGTGGACTGGATGCACTGTTGAGTGGTCCGACCGTCACAGCGCTTGAAGAACAAGCGGTGCAGGCCGACGAGCGCGAGCTGCAACACTTGCCGCTGGACCTGATCCAGCGCGGCAAATACCAGCCTCGCCGGGACATGGACCCCCAGGCGCTGGAAGAACTGGCCAACTCGATCAAGGCCCAGGGCGTGATGCAGCCGATCGTGGTGCGCCCCATCGGTGGTGGCCGTTTTGAAATCATTGCCGGCGAACGCCGCTGGCGCGCCAGTCAGCAGGCTGGCAAGGACACCATCCCGGCGATGGTGCGCGATGTGCCGGATGAAACCGCCATTGCCATGGCGTTGATCGAAAATATCCAGCGCGAAGATCTCAACCCGATCGAAGAAGCGATTGCCTTGCAGCGTTTGCAGCAGGAATTCCAGTTGACCCAGCAACAGGTGGCCGAGGCGGTGGGTAAATCCCGCGTCACGGTTTCCAACTTGCTGCGCCTGATTGCGCTGCCGGAAGTCATCAAGACCATGTTGTCCCACGGTGACCTGGAGATGGGGCACGCCCGTGCCTTGCTCGGATTGCCGGAAAATCAACAGGTTGAAGGGGCGCGACACGTTGTCGCACGGGGTCTCACCGTTCGTCAGACCGAGGCGCTGGTTCGCCAGTGGCTCAGCGGCAAACCTGCACCGGTCGAAACAGCCAAACCTGATCCGGATATTGCGCGCCTCGAGCAGCGCCTGGCCGAGCGCCTGGGCTCTGCGGTGCAAATTCGCCACGGCAAGAAAGGCAAAGGGCAATTGGTCATCGGATATAACTCACTTGATGAGCTTCAGGGCGTCCTTGCCCACATCCGTTGAAACATTTGCTTATGTAGCGTGCGATCGGAAAACACTACCCGACAGTTGAATAGGGGCAGAACCGCCCCTATACTCTGCGCGCATTTTGTCGGCACAAATTATGCCAAGTTATTGATTCTCGGCAGCCGACCATTGAGGAGCAAGAGTGATGGAAACCCGCACGCCAAACACGTTGCCGTTCCATCGCTTGGCCGTTTTTCCGGTTTTATTGGCTCAATTTGTCATTTTGCTGATCGCCGCATTGGCGCTTTGGTATTGGCATGGAGTCGTTGCCGGATATTCAGGACTCTGCGGAGGCCTGATAGCCTTGCTGCCCAATATGTACTTTGCTCACAGGGCCTTTCGGTTTTCCGGCGCCCGAGCAGCCCAGGCTATCGTCCGGTCATTTTATGCCGGCGAGGCAGGGAAACTGATTTTGACGGCAGTGCTGTTCGCACTGACCTTTGCAGGTGTGAAGCCATTGGCGCCGCTGGCTGTATTCGGCGTCTTCGTGTTGACCCAACTGGTCAGCTGGTTCGCTCCCCTGCTAATGAAAACAAGACTTTCGAAACCTTAGGGCGTTTGAGGCAACCATGGCAGAAACAACCGCTTCGGGCTATATCCAGCACCACTTGCAGAACCTGACCTTCGGTCAGCTTCCCAACGGCGGCTGGGGCTTCGCCCACACCGCAGCAGAAGCCAAAGAGATGGGGTTCTGGGCTTTCCACCTGGATACTCTGGGCTGGTCGGTCGCACTGGGCCTGATCTTTGTCCTGATTTTCCGCATGGCGGCGAAAAAGGCGACTTCCGGTCAGCCAGGTGCTTTGCAGAACTTCGTTGAAGTATTGGTCGAATTCGTCGATGGCAGCGTGAAAGACAGCTTCCATGGCCGTAGCCCGGTGATTGCACCGCTGGCACTGACCATCTTCGTCTGGGTGTTCCTGATGAACGCCGTCGACCTGGTACCGGTCGACTGGATTCCTCAACTGGCCATCCTGATCTCCGGCGATCACCACATCCCATTCCGTGCAGTTTCCACCACGGACCCTAACGCCACCCTGGGCATGGCCCTGTCGGTGTTTGCGTTGATCATTTTCTACAGCATCAAGGTCAAGGGCATCGGCGGTTTCATCGGCGAACTGACCCTGCACCCGTTCGGCAGCAAGAACATCTTCGTTCAAGCCCTGCTGATCCCGGTGAACTTCCTGCTGGAGTTCGTGACCCTGGTTGCCAAGCCGATTTCCCTGGCCCTGCGACTGTTCGGCAACATGTATGCCGGCGAGCTGGTGTTCATTCTGATCGCTGTGATGTTCGGCAGCGGTCTGCTCTGGCTTAGCGGCCTGGGCGTGGTTCTGCAGTGGGCGTGGGCTGTGTTCCACATCCTGATCATCACCCTGCAGGCCTTCATCTTCATGATGCTGACCATCGTCTACCTGTCGATGGCGCACGAAGAGAACCATTAAGACCGGTCTCGACTAGTCTGATGTCCTTCCCGGTAACACGGGAAGGTGGCCCTAGCGGGCTATGAAACGATTTGTTTTACCGCTTTAAAATCTAAAAAACCTAAACCATACGACGTAAAAGTCGGGAGGAAAGATGGAAACTGTAGTTGGTCTAACCGCTATCGCTGTTGCACTGTTGATCGGCCTGGGCGCCCTGGGTACTGCCATTGGTTTCGGCCTGCTGGGCGGCAAATTCCTGGAAGGCGCAGCGCGTCAGCCAGAAATGGTTCCAATGCTGCAAGTTAAAATGTTCATCGTCGCCGGCCTGCTCGACGCCGTGACCATGATCGGCGTTGGTATCGCTCTGTTCTTCACCTTCGCGAACCCTTTCGTTGGTCAACTCGCTGGCTAATCACTCGAATTTTCGAGTGATTAGGGTGATGGACAACGAATGAGCGAGGTGTTGGCGTGAACATTAATGCAACCC
>NZ_JBOICG010000032.1:0-9049 GCF_050739995.1 Pseudomonas sp.
TCCAACTGTGGGAGCTGGCTTGCCTGCGATAGCGGTAGAAGCTTCAAAACAAAACAGCAGACGAAAAAAAAGCCTCGCATTCGCGAGGCTCTTCGTTCCAGCTAGCGATCAGCTGCCTTTGACAGCCTTGCCGTCAACGGTACCGTCCAGCAGCATGATGTTGTATTCCTTGCCGTCGGTTTCTACCTGACGCAGGGCAACCAGGATGCCACCCCAGTCCTTGGCGAACCACATCTGGGTGATGCGTTTGGTCTGCGATGGATCGCGCACGCGCTCGACCTTGATCGCATCAATGGAGCCGGCCTTGGTCTGGACCTTTTCCGGGCCAATCACACGGAAATCGTAGGTGTCGGTGTCGGTGCCTTCAACCACGCGGTAGCTCATGCTTTTTTTGCCGGCAGCCACGTCGCGCTGCAGGGCCAACTGGTAGGTCGACTTGTCGAGCATGCCGCTTTCGAGGGTGACATTGACCGGGTCTTTGTTTTCGAAGCCGGTGACCTTGTTGGCCGAGTGGTCGAAGTCCAGGTTGATCTTCTTCGCCTTGCCCAGGCCGCCGCGTTCGAAGGTGTAGCTCTTGGGTTGCAGAGCGTCCTTTTCAAACTTGATCACGCTGGTCTCGGTAAGGCTGGCGATGAGCATGGACGCCTTGAAGTTCAAGGTCCAGGTGCCGTCACCGTTCTGGGTCAGGCTACGTTCGGCCGAACCACTCATGGGCAACTGTTTCCAGTCGGCGGTGTAGCTGGCGGAGAATGGGTGTAAATCTGCTGCTTGCACGGCTGGCAAGGCAAACAGAGCAAAAGCGAAGAGCAAGGCGCGACGCATAAAATCTCCTAGGTTCGAATCAAGTGGCCGCTGGCCGCGAGTAACTGACCGTCCAATAATGCACCCTGCTCGCCAAGAATCAACCGACCCTCGGCAAACCAGCGAACAGCCAACGGGTAAATCTTGTGTTCCTGGGTGTGAACCCGTTGCGCAAGTGTCTGCGCTGAGTCAGCAGACTCTACCGGAACCACTGCCTGTACGACCAGAGGCCCGCCATCGAGTTCCTCGGTGACGAAGTGCACGCTGCAGCCATGCTCGGTGTCGCCGGCGTCGAGCGCGCGCTGATGGGTGTGCATGCCTTTGTGCTTGGGCAGCAGGGAAGGGTGGATATTGAGCAGGCGGCCTTCATAGTGGCGCACGAAGCCAGCGCTGAGAATGCGCATGAAGCCGGCGAGGACCACGAGTTTGGGGTTGAAGGCGTCGATGAGTTCGATCAAGGCGCTGTCGAAGGCCTCGCGGCCTTCGAAAGCCTTGTGATCCAGGTCGCGGGTTGCAATGCCTGCATCCCTGGCACGTTGCAGGCCGTAAGCGTCGCTGCGGTTGGAAATCACCGCAGCGATGCGCACAGGGCTGTCGCCGGTGCGCGTGCTGTCGATCAGGGCCTGCAAGTTACTGCCGGTGCCGGAAAGCAGCACCACGACATCACAGGTTGCAGGCATCAGTGCGCCTTAAGGTTCTTCAGTTCAACCTGAGCCGCGCCTTCCGGAGCGGTGGCGATCTGGCCGATGACCCAAGGCTGCTCGCCGGCTTCACGCAGTACGTTCAACGCGTTTTCAACGTGTTCCTGAGCCACGCAGATCACCATGCCGACGCCGCAGTTCAGCACGCGGTGCATCTCGGTTTCGTCGACGTTGCCTTTTTCTTGCAGCCAGTCGAATACCGCAGGACGCTGCCAGCTGGCCACGTCGACGATCGCCTGGGCGCCTTTTGGCAGGACGCGCGGAATGTTGTCCAGCAAGCCGCCGCCAGTGATGTGGGCCATGGCCTTGACTGCGCCAGTGTCTTTGATCAGCTTGAGCAGAGGCTTGACGTAGATTCGGGTCGGGGCCATCAGCAGGTCGGTCAGCGGTTTGCCATCGAGCTGGGTGTTCTCGATGTCGGCGCCGGACACTTCGATGATCTTGCGGATCAGCGAGTAGCCGTTGGAGTGCGGACCGGACGATGGCAGGGCGAGCAGGGCGTCACCGGCAGCCACCTTGGAGCCGTCGATGATCTCGGCTTTCTCTACGACACCGACGCAGAAACCGGCCAGGTCGTAGTCTTCGCCTTCGTACATGCCTGGCATCTCAGCGGTTTCGCCACCAACCAGGGAGCAACCCGACAGTTCGCAGCCGGCGCCGATACCGGTGACCACTTGGGCTGCGGTGTCCACATTCAGTTTGCCGGTAGCGTAGTAGTCGAGGAAGAACAGCGGCTCGGCGCCGCACACCACCAGGTCGTTGACGCACATGGCAACCAGGTCGATGCCGATGCTGTCGTGCTTGTTCAGGTTCAGTGCCAGGCGCAGCTTGGTGCCCACGCCGTCGGTGCCGGAGACCAGCACCGGCTGTTTGTAGCCGGCCGGGATTTCGCAGAGGGCGCCAAAACCGCCCAGGCCGCCCATGACTTCAGGGCGCGCAGTGCGCTTGGCGACGCTCTTGATGCGTTCGACCAATGCTTCACCGGCGTCGATGTCTACACCGGCGTCCTTGTAGCTCAGGGAGGGTTGCTTGCTCATGATCCAGGCCTTTAGGGGGGATTCAGGGGTAACGACCGAGCGGGCAGGCGCTTTTGGTAAAAGGCCCAGCCATTGACGGTCTGCGAAGGCGCGCGATTTTATCAGGCTTGAGGGGCAGCGGCCATCCTCGGGCCGACGGGCAGGGGCATATGGCGTTAAAAAAATGCTAATCGCCTCGGTTATGGCGTGTATTAAGGTATAGCCTTTAACCCGCTATCGTTATGACAGTACGAAAACTTACCGGATCTCTGTGAATGTTTTGTCGGTCGCTGTGGTCACAGCCTTGCCAAGCCGAATTCAGGCGGTCTGTTCTACCCGTTTAATTTGTGGTTCGGGAATCTTCCATGCGTTTGTATAAATTCTTTTTTGTAGGCTGTTTGTCGTTGGTCAGCCTGGCGAGTCATGCCGAAACCCTCAATGGCCTCTATCAAGTACTTGAACCGGTCAGCAGCCAGTCGCCCCAGGAGCGCGACCAGGCTACCCAGCGTGCGGTGCAGACGTTGGTGATCCGACTGACCGGCGACGCCAAGGCCGCCGATGGCCCTGGCTTGGCGGCGATTCGCAAGGACCCGCAGCAAATCATCACCCAGTACGGCTACGACGCCGGTCCGCCGGAAAGCCTGCAAGTGGATTTCGATCCAGTCAGCACCGATCGCGCGCTGCGTCAGGCAGGCCTGTCGATCTGGGGCAGCAACCGGCCTTCGATTCTTGGCTGGTGGCTGAACGATTCCACTGACGGCAGCAGCCTGGTCGGCGATGGCCAGGTCGTCGCACAGGCCCTGCGTCGGGCGGCACAACACCGTGGCTTGCCGTTGCGCTTGCCGCTGGGTGACTTGGATGAACAGGTGGTCGCCACCGCACCTAATCTTGAAAGCGCGGATGCCACGCCACTGCGCGCAGCCTCCGAGCGCTACGGCGCCGATGCATTGCTGGCGGTGCACGCCCGCCAGGAAGGCAACCAATGGCAGGCCAAATGGCGGCTGTGGCTGGGTGACAAAAGTGAACAGGGCACCGCCCAGGGGGCTGATACCGGCGCGGTGGCCGATGCCATCATGCTGGCGGTCAGCCAAAAGCTCGCGCCGCGGTTTGCCGTCAAACCTGGGGTAAGCACCGAGCAATTGCTGGAAGTGCAGGGCATGAACCTGGAGCGCTATGCGGCTCTGGGCCATCTGCTGGAGCCCTTTGGTGGCCAGCCGCAACTCGTGGAGGGCAACCGCATTGTGTATCGCGTCAATGGCAGTGCCGATCAGTTGCGTACCCAGTTGAGTCTGGCCAAGTTGCAGGAAGTGCCGGCGGGTGAAGCGCCGGTCCAGCAACCGGTGTCAGACGGCACACAGCCACCTGTGGCTGCCGAGCCGCAGGCACAGCTACGTTTTCGTTGGTAAGTGTTCTTCCTTCTTCTATATAGAAGAAGGAAGCCAATAACAGATGGAGTGATTTATGGCGGATACGCGTCGTTGGGTGTGGCTTGGCGGGATTGTCCTGCTGTGCGTTTTTGTGTTCTTGCTGCATTCGATCCTGACGCCGTTCCTGGTTGCGTTGCTGCTCGCTTATCTGTTCGATCCTGTGGTGGATCGCCTGGAGAAGGTTGGCATGTCTCGGACCTGGGGCGTGGTGACGGTGTTTGCACTGTTCACGTTGATCATCACGGCATTGGTGCTGGTATTGGTGCCGATGCTCGCCAAGCAGTTGTTCCGTTTGTACGAACTGGCGCCGCAGATGCTCGACTGGCTGCAGCACACGGCAATGCCGTGGGCCCAGGCCAAGCTGGGGCTGGCGGATGGCTTCTGGAAGTTTGACAAGGTCAAGGCGGCAATCACTGAGCATATGGGGCAGACCACCGATATTGTCGGTGTAGTGCTCAGCCAGGCCACGGCCTCCAGCCTGGCGCTGATCGGCTGGTTGACCAACCTGGTACTGATTCCGGTGGTGGCGTTCTACTTGCTGCGCGACTGGGACATCATGATGGCCAAGATCCGCAGCCTGCTACCGCGCGACCGTGAGGAGCGCATCGTGTCTCTGGCAGAGGAATGTCATGAGGTGCTTGGCGCTTTCGTGCGGGGCCAACTGCTGGTGATGTTGGCGCTGGGGATTATCTACGCGGCCGGTTTGATGGCGATTGGTCTGGAGCTGGGTCTGTTGATCGGCTTGATCGCGGGGTTGGCGGCTATCGTGCCGTACATGGGTTTTGTGATCGGTATCGGTGCGGCACTGGTGGCTGGGTTGTTCCAGTTTGGTGGTGACTTGTACCCGATGCTGGGGATTGTTGCCGTGTTCATGGTCGGCCAGGCCCTGGAGGGCATGGTGTTGACGCCGTTGCTGGTCGGCGACCGGATCGGCCTGCATCCGGTGGCGGTGATCTTTGCGATCCTGGCGGGCGGCGAGCTGTTTGGCTTTACTGGCATCCTGCTGGCGTTGCCGGTGGCGGCGGTGATCATGGTGCTGGTGCGTCATGTTCACGATTTGTACAAGGATTCGGACGTGTACACGGGGGTTGAAGACCCCGAGCTGTAATCACTGAATCACAAACCCGGCCTCGGCCGGGTTTGTTGTTTCTGGGGGAGCGGGGTGTCAAACAATTTGCGCAAATCGTCAAGAGTTAACGCAAACCTTTGATTTTGCTTGTGGTCTGCTGCATTGTGCACCCGGCGTCACGGGTATAAACTTTGCAAACTTTACACAGAGGCCACTAGCGGTTCGTTTGGAGCCGTTCAGTCAGCATGAAACCGATTCAGCTGCCCCTAGGTGTGCGTCTGCGTGATGACGCCACCTTTATCAACTACTACCCAGGCGCCAATGCCGCTGCACTCGGCTATGTCGAGCGGCTCTGCGAAGCCGACGCTGGGTGGACGGAGAGCCTGATCTATCTGTGGGGCAAGCACGGCGTGGGGCGTACACACCTGTTGCAGGCCGCGTGCCTGCGTTTCGAACAGATGGGCGAGCCGGCGGTGTATTTGCCGTTGGCTGAGTTGATGGATCGCGGTATCGGCATCTTCGATCACTTGGAACAATACGAACTGGTGTGTCTGGACGATCTGCAGGCGATTGCCGGCAAGGCGGACTGGGAAGAAGCGCTGTTTCACCTGTTCAACCGCTTGCGCGACAGTGGCCGACGCTTGTTGATTGCCGCCTCTACGTCGCCGCGTGAACTGCCGGTGAAGCTGGCCGACCTTAAATCACGCTTGACCCTGGCGCTGATTTTCCAGATGCGGCCTTTATCTGACGAAGACAAACTGCGTGCCTTGCAATTGCGCGCATCCCGTCGCGGCCTGCACCTCACCGACGAAGTCGGTCACTTTATCCTCACTCGTGGCACTCGGAGCATGAGCGCGTTGTTCGATTTGCTCGAACAGCTCGATCAGGCCTCTTTGCAGGCCCAGCGCAAGCTGACCATCCCCTTCCTCAAAGAAACCCTCGGCTGGTAGCCAGCCCAGTCATTTCGGGGGCTTCGGCATATTCCAGGCGCCAGAAAACCTGCGTTTTGGCCGGTTTGACCACGCAAATGGCAGGTATGGGGTGTTAAGGGCTTAGATGTCATGGTCAAAACAAGAAGTCACATAGATCACGATTGAATTTGCAAATCGATGTGATAGAAGGCATAGTTTCGACTTCTTTACACATCAGCCACGGTCGTGCCCATGCTAAATCGCTTCGCACCCCTCGTGCCTCTCGCACTCGTTACCCTGTTGTTTGGTTGCGCCACCCACACTCAAAACGTGGCTGAGCAGCAAAAACCAGTACAACAGTCCCAGGCAAAATTCGTAGCATCGCAGTCTTCCACTGTTTATCAGGAAGAGATCGCTACTGAAAAAGAACTGGCCAACTTCGCCGGCAACAAGCCTTACCAGCTTCCAGTTCTGGCCGACAGCATTCTCGAACGCGGCATGTCCCTGATCGGTACCCGTTACCGTTTCGGCGGTACCTCTGAAGCCGGTTTCGACTGCAGCGGCTTCATCGGCTACCTGTTTCGTGAAGAAGCTGGCATGAATCTGCCACGCTCGACGCGCGAAATGATCAACGTGGATGCACCGTTGGTCGCACGCAACAACCTCAAGCCGGGTGATCTGCTTTTCTTTAGTACGGCTGGCCGTGGTCGTGTCAGTCACGCCGGTATCTACTTGGGCGATAACCAGTTTATCCACTCCAGCAGCCGTCGCAGTGGCGGTGTTCGAGTCGACAACCTGGGTGACAGCTACTGGAGCAAAACCTTCATCGAAGCCAAGCGCGCACTCGCCATGGCCCCGACTACGGTTACCGCTAGTAAGTAAAGTTAAAGTGATACTTGAAGTTTGACGCGTAAGCGCTAGAATCCCTGGATATTGTTGGAATCCGTTCGCGCGAGCTTAGCTTGCGCGTTCTGGTTTTCAGCGTTCGGCAGCGAAAAGCCGCATCCAGACCAGGATTGTTCTGCCCATGTCGACCTCAGCCCGCCTCATTTTGCTGGTTTGCGCCGCGCTCCTCAGCGCCTGCGCCAGCCGCCCGCCACCCGCTCCTGTGGCCGTCAAGCCCAAGCCGGTGTTCAACTACTCCACACAGAGTTTCTCGCCTGCTGCCGAAGACGTGCTCTTCCGCGCGCTGGGCCTGGTTGGCACGCCTTATCGCTGGGGTGGCAACACGCCGGATTCCGGATTTGATTGCAGTGGCCTGATCGGCTTTGTCTACCGTGATGCGGCGGGCATCTCGTTGCCGCGCACCACCCGTGAACTGATCGTGATGCGTGCCCAGAATGTCAGCGAAGAGAATCTGCAAACCGGTGATCTGTTGTTCTTTGCCACGGGTGGCGGTTCACAGGTCAGTCACGCCGGGATCTATGTGGGAGAAGGCCGCTTCGTCCATGCGCCGCAAACCGGCGGCACGGTGAAATTGGATACTTTGTCCAAGGCGTATTGGCAGAATGCCTATCTCAGCGCCAAGCGCGTGTTGCCGGGAAATCTGGCGCGTAATCCTTAAGTTACATATAGATCAAAATGTGGGAGGGGGGCTTGCCCCCTCCCACATTGGTTATGCGGTTTTTATTTAGCCGCAGAAACCCGCCACACCTTATTCCCCACATCGTCCGCCACCAGCAAGTCCCCTTGCTGATCAATCACCACGCCCACCGGCCGGCCCATGGCTTTCTCGTCTTTATTGAGGAACCCGGTCAGCACGTCCAACGGCTGCCCTTTGGGCTGGCCACCCTCGAACGGTACGAAGATCACCTTGTAACCACTGTGCGGCTTGCGGTTCCACGAACCATGCTGGCCGATAAACGCGCCGTTGCTGAACTGCGCCGGTAGTTTGTTACCTTCGGCAAACGTCAGGCCCAGGGAGGCGGTGTGCGGCCCAACGGCATAGTCCGGGGCAATGGCCTTGGCGACCAACTCTGGGTTCTGCGGTGATACACGTACGTCTACATGCTGGCCGTAGTAACTGAAGGGCCAACCATAAAAGGCGCCATCCTTGACCGAAGTGATGTAGTCCGGCACCAGATCGCTGCCGATTTCATCGCGCTCGTTCACGGCCGTCCACAGCTTGCCACTCTGGGGTTCCCAGGCCATACCGTTGGGGTTGCGTAGGCCGGAAGCGAAGATGCGGTGCTGGCCGCTGGCGCGGTCGACTTCCCAGATCGCAGCGCGGCCTTGTTCCGCCTCCAGGCCGTTTTCGCCAACGTTGCTATTGGAGCCGACGCTCACATACAACTTGCTGCCGTCCTTGCTGGCCACCACGTTCTTGGTCCAGTGGTGGTTGAGGGTGCCACCCGGCAGGTCGACTACCTTGATGCCCGCTTCCTTGATTGTGGTTTCGCCAGGTTGGTAGGGGAAACGCAGCAGTTTGTCCGAATCCGCCACATACAGATCGTTACCGACCAAGGCCATGCCGAACGGCGAATTCAGATTCTCCAGGAACACCGTTCGGGTCTCGGCAACACCATCGTGGTCGGCATCGCGCAGCAGCGTGATGCGATTCGGGCTCGGCACGCCAGCACCGGCGCGGCCCATGACTTTCTCCATCACCCAGCCCCGAATGCCCTTGGCGTCGTCCGGCTTGGGCGGTGCGTTGGTTTCCGCCACCAGCACGTCACCATTAGGCAGCACATACAGCCAGCGCGGGTGATCCAGACCCTCGGCAAATGCCGCCACCTGGGTGCCCGCAGCGGCCGTCGGCTTGGCGCCGTCGGGCCAGCCAATCGCTGGGGCGATATTCACGGTGGGGATCAAGGTTTTGTTCGGTTCCGGCAGTTTGGGTGAGGGCCCGGTGCCGTCGGAAACCTGCAAGGTAGAGCTTTCCCCGCAGGCGGCGAGGGTGCCGGCGAGCATGATCAGTATGGCAAGTCTGGTTTTATGCATGGTTTTCTCCTTAATACCTGTATGGGTAGAGAAGCACGGCGCATCAATGGTTCAAGTGGCAGGCCAGCTTTAATTGACGCTCCACCCCCAACCCACTAACCTTCGCGGCTTGTTCCAGGTGCTCTGTGACCCAGGGGTCGACAGAGTGAAACAGGGAAGCCGGTGAGTGAGCACACTTGTACAC
>NZ_JBOICG010000033.1:0-6156 GCF_050739995.1 Pseudomonas sp.
AGCGCGGGACAAGCCCGCTCACTACAGATGACGCGTTCTACATCTCACCGTTTAAGTGACTGGCATTACCTTGGCTTACGCAGCCGCCCCAATTGCTACACCCGCTCACTAAAAAGGCCCACTATGAAAATAGTGGGCCTTTTTTTTTGCTTAAAATTCAAGCCGGCTCGGGCGCCACCCGTTGCTGTGTCTTGCCTTGGGCTTGCGCCCAGTTTTCCGGCAAGTTGATGTAGTCCACCAGTTCCCGCAACCGGCCTTGATCCCGCCCATTGAAGTTGAACACCAGCCGGGTCAAATGGCTGAACCTCGGCTCGTCCTGTTCCTCGCCCGTGTAGGCCAACTGCTGGAATTCGCCACTCAGACGCAGGCTGGCAAACTCGCTCTGCAAGTGAGCCAATGCACGATCACTCAGTGGATGATTCATGCGCAGCACAAACTCACGCTTCAACCAGCGCGTGGAATGGAAGTTGGCATAAAACCGATTGATCTCTTCCACTGCTTCTTCAGCGCTGTACACCAGGCGCACCAACTTGAGGTCGGTGGGCAGGATGTAACGATTGGCTTCCAGCTGGTTGCGGATAAAATCCAGGCCACCTTGC
Organism: Pseudomonas sp.; assembly: GCF_050739995.1. Taxonomy (GTDB): domain Bacteria; phylum Pseudomonadota; class Gammaproteobacteria; order Pseudomonadales; family Pseudomonadaceae; genus Aquipseudomonas. Next base: position 600 of record NZ_JBOICG010000033.1, read on the forward strand.
CAGAACCCGCCACCTGGCGCGTCCAGCAGCACCACCGGTACCAGTGGGCTCTTGCCTGTCTGTATCAGCGTCAGTACTTCCAGCGCCTCGTCCAACGTGCCAAAACCACCCGGGCATAGAACCAATGCATCTGCTTCCTTGACGAAGAACAGCTTGCGGGTGAAGAAGAAGTGGAATGACAGCAGATTCTCGGTGCCATCGATGGTCGGATTGGCGTGCTGTTCAAACGGCAATGTGATGTTGAAACCGAGGCTGTGCTCCAGGCCTGCGCCTTCGTGCGCGGCCGCCATGATGCCGCCGCCGCCGCCGGTGATCACCATCAGGTCCGACTGGGCCAGCATCGCACCGACTTCCCGGGCCAAGGCATACAGCGGGCTTTCGACGGGCGTGCGTGCCGAACCGAACACTGTCACTTTGCGTCGATCCTTGAACTGTTCCAGCACGCGGAAGGCATTATCCAGCTCGCGGATCGCTTGCAAGGTGATTTTGGCGTTCCAGCGATTGCGGTCGTCTTGAGCCATGCGCAAGACGGTAAGGATCATGTCGCGATAGAGAGGGATATTCGGGCTGTTGGGGGCGATTATCTGGAGCTGCGCATCGACCTGCTGCGTGAGGTCAGTCCCGTTTTCTTCAAAATGTCGGATCAGGCGATCATTCGATTCGTAAGGCATTCAACTTCTCCTTTTTTACAGGGCCTGGGTAGTCGACGAGCGCATCGTCGGGGGCCACGACACTGCATGTGTCGTTGCATGCCGCAGGAGGGCAGGCCTCTTTTGCCCTGAAAATGTTACAGAACAGCAGGGGGAACTGCTGTGAGCGAAATGAGGGGATGGCTTGATCATGGGCCGAAAAACCCTTGGCTGGCAACCGCTTATTGGTTGTTCAGCATGGAGTTTAGTGGCTGGCAGGAACTGAAGTGGGGAAGTGCGCACCACTGGACAGCAGCGCGCGGGGAGCAGCAAAGGTTACTTTTTCTTTTTGGCCGCAGCCGGTGCAGGGCAATCGGCTTCTACGAACTTGACTGACGCCACAGGGCGGTTGGTCTTGTTCTCGGTGATTTCGTAGCGCATCACCGCGCCCTTGGCCATCAGTTCACGATAACCCTGGTTCAGGCATACGCTTTGGCCCAGCTGGAAATACACGGCTTTAGGGTTGTCGCGCATTTGTTGCGCCCGGTCCGCTTGCACACTGAGGTGATCAATCAGTTGCATGCCTTCAACGGTGTAGGCCACTTCCAGGGTTTTTTCATCGATTTCCCGAGGCAGATCCTTGTTGCTTTCGGCCGCGACGCTTTGCAGCTTCCTGTTCATTTGGGCCTCCAGCAGCGAGGCCGCGTGGGCGCCCACGGGCAAGACCAGCGCAAGGGCGACGGATGGGGCGACAAGACGCAGCATGGAACGCAGCATGAAACTCTCCTGATTCGGTTACTGGTGCATAGACCAGCCACTACGCTGTGCGTTCAGTGGCGCGCAATTATAGGTGAGCCGTTGCCACTACAGCCAGGCGTATCGCTGGTAAACTGCCGCCACTTAAGCCTTCACCGAGTTTTCCTGTGTCGATTTACCCTATCCCATGAGTCACGCCGTCTCCCGCCTGCGTACTGAACGTCTGGCACGCGCCGTCAGGCCCTTCCTCAATCGTGGTTCCCGTGCCGAGCGGTGCCCAGGCTGTCGGGTGATTCCCGAGTATTGCCTGTGCGCCTGGCGGCCACAGGTGCAGGCCAAGTCCGCGATGTGTCTGCTGATGCACGATGTCGAGCCGATGAAACCCAGTAACACCGGTTGGCTGATCGCCGATGTGATCGACGACACCACGGCGTTCGCCTGGTCTCGTACCGAAGTCGACCCCCAGTTGCTGACGTTGCTGGCTGATCCACAATGGCAACCGTATATCGTCTTTCCCGGCGAGTTCGTTGCGCCTGAACGGGTCGTCAGCGAGGTCAAGTTGGAGGCGGGCAAGCGCCCACTCTTCATCTTGCTGGACGGCACCTGGAGTGAGGCGCGCAAGATGTTTCGCAAAAGCCCCTACCTGGAACATTTGCCGGTGTTGAGTCTGGCGCCGGAGCAACTGTCGCGCTACAAACTGCGTCGCTCCAAGCGCGATGACCACTTCTGCACTGCCGAGGTCGCGGCGCTGTGCCTGGAGCTGGCTGACGATCAAGCGGCCTGCGAAGTGCTGGATGCCTACCTTGATGTATTCAGTACGCATTACCTGGCGGCCAAGTTCCAGATGCCTTTGGACCTGGCGGACCCTGTTCATACGCGCTTGGCACCCTATGTTCCGACGGTATAACCAGACGACGTTTGCATGATGGCACCGAAGCCGGTCAACCCGCTAAAATGCCCATGGGCGTACTGCTTGACCCCCCAGGCTACGCTGGGCATGCTGGGCGCCGATTGGGGCGCAACCGTGAGTTTCCGGCGTTGTTTCAAGTGACTTTGACGCCGGACCTGCCCTGTGGCGATGGCTGCCTGGCCGCCGCCATGTGAATTGGCGAACCCTGAACCCATCAGGGCTCCCATAAAAAACAGGATCATTTAATCAATGGCCACATACGAAATCCTGATAGCCGATGACCATCCGCTGTTTCGCAGTGCGCTGCATCAGGCCGTAACCCTGGGCCTTGGCCCCGATGTCCGACTGGTCGAAGTGGCCAGCATTGCTGAACTGGAGGCCCGTCTCACCGAAAAATCGGACTGGGACCTGGTGCTGCTCGACCTGAACATGCCTGGCGCCTACGGCTTCTCTGGTTTGGTATTGCTGCGCGGGCAATACCCGCAGATCCCGGTGGTCATGGTGTCCGCCCAGGAAGAAGCTGACGTGGTGGTGCGCTCCAAAGAGTTCGGTGCCAGCGGCTTTATTCCCAAGTCCAGTGCCATGGCGCAGATCCAGGAAGCTGTACGCAAGGTGCTGGATGGCGATGTATCCTGGCCGCCACAAGCGTTTGAAGAGATCAACGTCTCCGACGAAGCCAAGGCCGCCCGTGACGGCTTGGCCAGCCTGACGCCCCAGCAGTTCCGGGTGTTGACCATGGTCTGCGAAGGTTTGTTGAACAAACAGATTGCTTACGAGCTGAGTGTGTCGGAAGCGACCATCAAGGCCCACGTAACCGCAATCTTCCGCAAGCTGGGCGTGCGCACGCGCACCCAGGCGGCGCTGCTCTTGCAACAACTTGAGTCAATTTCACAGCATTAAGATGTACCCGATTCACGCTTTTTTGACTTTGCGTGATCTAGTTTCCCCACTTCTTTGGTTCAGTTGCCTACATCTATGTCGCCTTTCAAGGGTCAAACCGGTATCAAACGTATCTTCAACGCAGGGGGCTATTCCCTGGATGGCCTGCGCGCGGCTTTCACTGGCGAGGCGGCTTTCCGTCAGTTGGTATTGCTGAACGTCATCCTGATTCCGTTGAGCTTTTTCCTGCATGTCAGCCGGGTTGAACGCGCCTTGCTGATTGCCGTGTGCTTGCTGGCGCTGATCGTCGAGTTGCTCAATTCGGCGGTGGAGGCCGCCATTGACCGGATCTCCCTTGACCGTCATCCCTTGTCGAAAAACGCCAAGGACATGGGCAGCGCCGCGCAGTTTGTGGCGCTGACCATGATCACCCTGGTGTGGGCCGTGATCCTGATCTAAGGATCAGGCAATGTTTGGCAGCACGATCTCGTCGCTGCGCTGAACCCCAGCGGTGAAAGCGCGGCACAGTTCCAGGAACTCGCGCATGGCGGAGGTCTGGTATTTCTGCTTATGCCAGATGAAGTAGAACTGCCGGGCCAGGTCCAGGTCCGGTGTTTCAACCGGCACCAGGCTTCCACGGCGGAACGCATCCCTCAGCGCCAACCGGGAGATACAGCCAATTCCCAACCCGGATTCCACTGCCCGCTTGATCGCCTCGGTATGCTCCAGCTCCAGGCGGATATTCAGCGCGCTGCGATGATGGCGCATGGCTTGGTCAAACGTCAGGCGCGTGCCCGAGCCTTGTTCGCGCAAGATCCAGGCTTCATGGGTCAACTCTTCCATGGTCGCCACACCGCGCTTGGCCAAGTGATGCTGCGGTGCGCAGAACACCACCAGCTCATCTTCTACCCAGGTTTGCACCTCGATATCCGGATGGCTGCAGTCGCCTTCGATTAGACCCAAGTCAATTTCGTAGTGCGCCACCTGGTGCACGATATGCGCAGTATTCTGCACGTGCAGTTTCACCTGGCTCTCGGGGTGCTGCTGCATGAAGCTACCGATCAACAGCGTGGCGAGGTAATTGCCGATGGTCAGGGTGGCGCCGACCGCCAGGGAGCCGAAGCCGGACTTGCCGTTGAGCAGGTCCTCGATCTCCTTGGCCTGGTCCAAAAGCGCCACGGCCTGGGGCAGCAGCTGGTGGCCGAGGGCGTTGAGGCTCAGGCGTTTGCCGGCGCGGTCGAATAATTGGCAGCTGGATTGGCGCTCCAGTTCGGTGATCGAGGTACTGGCGGCGGATTGAGATAAGGCCAGAAGGCCAGCAGCGCGGGAGACGCTTTCCTGCTGGGCGACGGCGACGAAGACTTGCAGTTGACGGAGAGTAAATCGCATATCGATATAACCGATAACCCTTATCTTAATAATCCAGTTAACAGATATTGTCGCCGCCATTAGAATACGGTGCAATTGCGCACCTATCTTTCTGGCGCAGACCCATTTCCAGGAGTCCCCCGTACATGAGCAACATGAACCACGAGCGTGTCCTCAGTGTTCATCACTGGAACGACACTCTGTTCAGCTTCAAGTGCACCCGCGATCCGGGCTTGCGCTTCGAGAACGGTCAGTTCGTGATGATCGGCCTGCAACAGCCCAACGGCCGCCCGCTCATGCGCGCTTACTCCATTGCCAGCCCGAACTGGGAAGAGCATCTGGAGTTTTTCAGCATCAAGGTGCCCGATGGTCCGCTGACTTCCCAATTGCAGCATTTGAAGGAAGGCGACGAGATCATTATCAGCAAAAAACCGACAGGCACCCTGGTGCTTGACGACTTGAAGCCGGGCAAACACCTGTACCTGCTCAGCACCGGCACTGGCCTGGCACCGTTCATGAGCGTGATCCAGGACCCTGAAACCTACGAGCGTTTCGAAAAAGTGATCCTGTGCCACGGCGTGCGTTACGTCAATGAAGTCGCCTACCGCGAATTCATCACCGAGCACTTGCCGCAGAACGAGTTCTTCGGTGAGGCACTGCGTGACAAGTTGATCTACTACCCAACCGTGACCCGCGAGCCGTTCGAAAACGAAGGCCGCCTGACCGACTTGATGCGCAGCGGTAAGCTGTTCAGCGACATCGGCCTGCCACCGATCAACCCCGAGGACGACCGCGCCATGCTGTGCGGCAGCCCAAGCATGTTGGATGAAACCAGCGAAGTGCTGAACAGCTTCGGCCTGAAGGTTTCTCCGCGCATGCGTGAGCCGGGTGACTACCTGATCGAGCGCGCTTTCGTCGAGAAATAAACCAGTCAGGCCATGTGCTGACTGAGCAATAAAGAAGATCCAAATGTGGGAGGGGGCTTGCCCCCGATAGCGGTGTATCAGCCAGCTTG
>NZ_JBOICG010000034.1:0-4443 GCF_050739995.1 Pseudomonas sp.
CGGCTTCACTCAGGCTCAGCACCGGCTCCACACAGGCATCCACCCCGGCAAACAACGCGCACAGCTCATCAAAGCTGCGCTTCTCGAACTCGACCTGCAGCGCCAGCTTGAGGGCTTTTTGCTGTTCGGGCTGGGGGGACAGACCCTGAGCCGCCAGCTCAGGCCGCTTCAACGCCGCACATAATTGCTGCATAAAAGCCGGCTCCAGGCTGCCGACCGACATCCAGCGCCCGTCCCGCGTGCGGTAGTAATCGTAAAAGCTACCGCCATTGAGCGCATGGTTCTCCCAACCCGGCTCCACCCCACAGGCCAGGTACCCCGCACCCGCCATGGCGTTCAGGCTGAACGAGCAGTCGGTCATGCTCACGTCCAGGTATTGGCCGACGCCACTCTGCTGCCGGGCGATGACCGCCGCCAACAAGCCAACCACCGCGTGCAACGAACCGCCACCCACATCCGCCAATTGCACCCCCAGCGGCAACGGCCCGCTGTCCTGGCGACCGGTATGGCTGGCCACACCCGCCAGCGCGAGGTAGTTGATATCGTGCCCGGCGCGGTCCTTATAGGGGCCGGTCTGGCCGTAGCCGGTGATCGACACATAAATCAGCCTGGGGTTGATGGCCTTCAGCGCCTCGTAACCCAGGCCCAGACGTTCCATCACGCCGGGACGGAACTGTTCAAGCACGATGTCGTAGTCCTTGATCAGTTCACGCATAATCTCCAGCGCTTCGGCCTGCTTCAGGTCCAAAGCGAGGCTGCGCTTGTTGCGATTGAGATAAGCATGGCTCGCCGATGTGCCTTGGTCATGGGGCGGCAACACACGCAGCAAGTCCATTCGCGTGGGCGACTCGATGCGTAGCACTTCAGCCCCCATGTCCGCCAGCATCAACGACGCGAACGGGCCAGGCAGCAAGGTGGAAAAATCCAGCACTTTGAGGGACGCCAAGGGACCAGGCATGGAGACTCCGTTTCCGATTCGAATGCCCACAGACTAGGCAGCCTTGCGTCTACCGGCAATCGCCGGAACGATCAGCGGCAGTGACCGTTTTGATCACGGCGGGCTTTTTCGCGCCGGCGGCTTTATCATTGGCCCACGTTTGCTGGCAGAGAGTTCCATGAAGTTCGCGATTGCGCTGTTTTCCGCCGCCCATGCGCCCTCCTCGCGCCGCGCCTTGTTGTTCGCCCAGGCAGCGCTGGCCGGTGGGCATGAGATTGTGCGGCTGTTTTTTTATCAGGATGGCGTGCACAGCGCCTCCAATAACATCGTTGCGCCCCAGGACGAGCAAGACATTGCGCGCCAATGGCGTGAGTTCGTCAGCGCGCACCAGCTCGACGGCGTGGTGTGCATTGCCGCCGCTTTGCGTCGTGGTGTGCTCAACCATGAAGAGGCCACGCGCTATCAACGCAGCGCAGTGAATCTGGATGCCCCGTGGGCACTGTCGGGTCTCGGGCAATTGCACGACGCTGCCCAGGTTGCAGACCGCCTGATCTGTTTTGGAGGGCCGTGACATGTCCAAATCCCTATTGGTGATCAGCCGCAGCGCACCGTGGTCCGGGCCGAGCGCACGCGAAGCACTGGATATCGTGCTGGCCGGCGGCGCGTTCGATCTGCCCATCGGTTTATTGTTCATGGATGACGGCGTATTCCAGTTGGCACCGCACCAGGACGCCAAGGCCGTGCAGCAAAAAGACCTGAGCGCCAACCTGCAGGCACTGGGGCTGTTCGGCATCGATGATGTCTTTGCCTGCCGCCATAGCCTTGCCGAGCGCGGGCTAACGTCCCCGGACAGCGCCGAAGCGCTGGACAATGAAGACATTTCCAAGCTGATTGACCGTTACGACCAGGTGATTACCCTCTGATGTCGACTTTACATGTGGTGTCTCACTCCCCCTTCACCGACGGCCGCCTCGCCAGTTGCCTGCGTGTCTGCGGCGCCAACGACGCGATCCTGCTCTGCGGCGACGGCGCTTACGGCCTGCACTCCCCGGCCTTGCACACCCAGGGCGTGAAGGTGTTTGTGCTGGCCGAAGACATGCAGGCGCGCAACCTGCCCCTGCCAGACTGGGCCGACAGCGTGGACTATCCAGGCTTTGTGCAACTGTCGATCGACTATGACAAGGTCAACAGTTGGCTATGAACACCCTGACTGTGGGGCCACGTACCCTCGAACTGGACAAGGACGGTTACCTCGTCGACCTGAATGAATGGTCGGCCGAGGTCGCCAATGCCCTGGCCGCCGCAGAAACGTTGGTGTTGACGCCAGACCACTGGGAAATCCTCGAACTGCTACGCAGCTTCTACGCCGAGTTCCAGCTGTCTCCCGCCACGCGCCCGCTGATCAAGTACACCGCCTTGAAGCTCGGCCCGGAAAAGGGCAACAGCCTGCACCTCAACAAACTGTTCAACGGCACTCCCGCCAAACTCGCCGCCAAGTTGGCGGGCCTGCCCAGGCCGACGAATTGCTTATGACCGACTTCGCCCCGCTGACGCTTGAAACCCCTGCCGAGCACCCTTTTGCGCAGTTCGTACGCATCCTGGGCAAAGGCAAGCGCGGTGCGCGCAACCTCACCCGCGAAGAGGCCCGCGAAGCCATGGGCATGTTGCTCGACGAAAAAGTCGAAGACACCCAGCTTGGCGCTTTCCTGATGTTGCTGCGCCACAAGGAAGAAAGCCCGGAAGAACTCGCCGGCTTCACGGAGGCCGTGCGCGAGCGTTTGAATGCCCCGGCACTGAACGTGGATGTCGATTGGCCAACCTACGCCGGCAAGAAACGCCACCTGCCGTGGTTCCTGCTGGCGGCCAAGTGCCTGGCGCAAAATGGTGTGCGCATCCTGATGCACGGTGGCGGCGCCCACACGGCGGGCCGGTTGTACACCGAGCAATTGCTGGAAGGCTTGCAGATCCCGTTGTGCCGCAATTGGCAACAGGTGGAAGCCGCCTATGCGCACGGCAACCTGGCGTTTATCCCGCTGGGTGACTGGGCACCGCAACTGCAACGCATGATCGACCTGCGCAACACCCTGGGCCTGCGCTCGCCGATCCACTCCCTGGCGCGCTTGCTCAACCCATTGAATGCGCGCCTGGGCCTGCAAAGTATTTTCCATCCGGGTTACCAAGGCGTACACCGCGATGCCAGCGGCCTGCTCGGCGACAACGTGATCGTGGTGAAGGGTGATGGCGGCGAGATCGAGATCAACCCCGACACGATCAGCCATCTGTACGGCACCACCGACGGCGAAAGCTGGGACGAAGAATGGCCCGCCCTCTCCACCCAGCGCCACGTCAAGCCGGCCAGCCTGGAACCCGAGCACCTGAGGGCGCTGTGGCGCGGTGAAGTCGAAGACAGCTACCCGCAACTGGCCCTGATCGCCACCATGGCCCTGGCCTTGCGTGGCCTTGGTCACCCACGGGAACAGGCGTTCGAATTGGCCCAGCAATACTGGGACGCACGGAATAAATCAATTTAATCGATCATCAACCTCGGGTCTTTGCGCTTTTAGTTCGAACTCATCCCTTTAGACTGGCCTCCTACGTTTATTAACCAAGGAGCCAGTCATGGGCTTACTGATCGAAGGACACTGGAAAGACCAGTGGTACGAAAGTAGCGCAGACGGTGCTTTCCAACGGGAACAGGCACAACGTCGCCACTGGGTAACCGCCGACGGCGCGCCTGGCCCAAGCGGCGAAAGCGGCTTCAAGGCTGAAGCCGGCCGTTATCACCTCTATGTCTCCCTCGCCTGCCCCTGGGCCCATCGCACCTTGATCCTGCGCAAGCTCAAGGGCCTGGAAAGCCTGATCGATGTGTCGGTGGTCAGTTGGCTGATGCTGGAAAACGGCTGGACCTTCGACAAGGCCCACGGCTCCACAGGCGACAAACTGGATAGTTTCGACTTCATGCATCAACGCTATACCGCCGACACGACCGACTACACCGGCCGCGTCACGGTGCCGGTGCTGTGGGACAAGAAGCTCAAGCGCATCGTCAGCAATGAATCGGCGGAAATCATCCGCATGTTCAACAGTGCATTCAACGATCTGACAGACAACACGCTGGACTTCTACCCTGAGTCGTTGCGCCCAACCATTGAGGCCTTGAACGAGCGCATTTATCCAGCCGTAAACAATGGTGTGTATCGCGCCGGTTTTGCCACTTCGCAGCAGGCGTACGAAGCTGCGTTTGATGATGTGTTTGCCGAGTTGGTCCACCTGGAACAACACCTGGACGAGCATCGCTACCTGGCTGGCGAATACCTGACCGAGGCCGACGTACGCCTGTTCACCACGCTGATTCGCTTTGATGCGGTGTATTACAGCCACTTCAAATGCAACCTGCGCAGGATTGCGGATTATCCGAACTTGTCGAACTGGCTAAGGGAGATGTATCAGTGGCCGGGGGTGGCCGAGACGGTGGATTTTGCGCACATCAAGGGGCATTACTACGC
>NZ_JBOICG010000035.1:0-7330 GCF_050739995.1 Pseudomonas sp.
CAGTTGGCCGGTGTGCCGAATGACGTGATCACCCGCGCCCGCGAGCACCTGAGCCGGCTGGAGACCACGGCACTGCCTCACGAGACCGTTGTCGCCAGCCCCGCCAAGGCCACCAGCAAGCCCAGCGCGCCACATCAGAGCGATATGTTCGCCAGCCTGCCCCATCCGGTGCTGGATGAATTGGCTAAGCTTGACTTGGATGGCTTGACGCCGCGCAAAGCGCTCGAAATGTTATATGCACTGCAGGTTCGGATATAACGCAGACGCTTGCAAGCTGGTAGACTCTCGCGCGGTTTGGGATGCTGCAGGCTTTTAGCCTGGCCTGCAGACTATCGCTCCCGAACCTCGCGAGCCCTGCTACAAAGGGTTTCGCTGCCGCCGCCTGAGGAGAAAATTAGAAATGACCTTCGTCGTCACCGACAACTGCATCAAGTGCAAGTACACCGACTGCGTGGAAGTATGTCCGGTGGACTGCTTTTACGAAGGCCCGAACTTCCTGGTTATCCACCCGGATGAGTGCATCGACTGCGCCCTGTGTGAACCAGAATGCCCGGCCGTCGCTATCTTCTCCGAGGACGAAGTCCCGGCCGAGATGCAGGAATTTATTCAGTTGAACGTTGAGCTGGCGGAAATCTGGCCGAACATCACTGAACGCAAAGATCCGATGCCGGATGCTGCGGAGTGGGATGGCAAAAAAGGTAAGATTGCAGACCTCGAACGCTGATAGCGTCGTCGCCCCCCAAAAGGCCCCTTGCGGGCCTTTTTGCGTTTCTGGGTGGCCCGTTTTACTTTCCTGCGGGCAAAAAAAGGGGCGGTATGACCCGCCCACATTTTTTCCCTAGTCCCTGTATTCCTTTTCATCATCCTGATGAATCGCATCCTGCGACGTTCCTTCAAACCATCGTTCCTTGATGGCTGTGTCAATCCGTGGACACAGGGCTGATCTTAGAGAGTTCCAAAGGAAGTTCAACGGGATGCGACCGGTACACAAGCGAGTACACACCATTGAAATACGATAAATAGTTGTTTAATTTCAAACACTTGCCAATCACCCTCGAAGTTCCGAGACGTCCATACCGGGAAAAGAAACCAAACACTTACGAAAAAGTAAGCTAATGCTTACACGCGCAATTGCGTAAACGCGCAGCGGTGCCCCATTGACCGTTCTACGGGCAATAAAAAGCCCCGACAAGGTCGAGGCCTTTTCCCCTTCAATCGACTTAGTCGTCGCTGACAGTAATCGTTGGCATTGCCGGCGCCGAGGCTTCCTGCAGGACAATCCGCGCGCCCACATGGCGGGCCAGTTCTTGATAGATCATGGCGATCTGACTGTCCGGCTCGGCCATTACGGTAGGCTTGCCACCATCGGCCTGCTCACGAATGACCATCGACAGCGGCAACGAGGCCAGCAGTTCGACGCCATACTGGGTCGCCAGCTTCTCGCCCCCTCCCTCACCAAACAGGTGCTCGGCATGGCCGCAGTTGGAGCAGATGTGCACCGCCATGTTTTCCACAACACCGAGTACAGGAATGTTGACCTTGCGGAACATCTCCACACCTTTCCTCGCGTCGAGCAGCGCCAGATCTTGGGGCGTAGTCACGATCACCGAGCCGGCCACGGGGACTTTCTGCGCCAGGGTCAGTTGGATATCACCGGTGCCGGGCGGCATGTCAATCACCAGATAATCCAAGTCGCCCCAGGCAGTCTGAGTGACCAACTGCAACAAGGCGCCGGACACCATCGGCCCACGCCAGACCATCGGCGTGTTGTCATCGGTAAGGAAGGCCATAGACATGACTTCCACGCCAAGGGACTCAATCGGTACAAACCACTTCTGGTCCTTCACCTTCGGCCGCGTACCTTCGGCAATGCCGAACATCACGCCCTGGCTCGGGCCATAGATATCCGCATCGAGAATACCCACCCGCGCGCCTTCACGCGCCAGGGCCAGGGCCAAGTTGGCAGCCGTGGTGGATTTACCCACACCGCCCTTGCCGGAAGCCACTGCCACCACGTTCTTGACGTTGGCCAGTCCCGGGATTTGCGCCTGGGCTTTATGTGGGGCAATCACGCACTGAATGTCGACCTTGGCGGAAGCTACGCCGTCGAGGCCCTCGATGGCCATTTGCAGCATCTGCGCCCAGCCGGTTTTGAACAGGCCAGCGGCATAACCCAACTCCAGCTGGACCGACACCTGGTCGCCCTGGACCTCGATGGTACGTACACAACCGGCACTGACCGGATCCTGATTCAAATAGGGGTCGGTGTACTGGCGAAGAACGGCTTCCACCGCTGCGCGATTGACGGCGCTCATGGGCTACTCCCGAAAAAGACTGACTGAAACAGGCGGCTATCCTAACCGTTCCCGCCACTCAACGGCATGCTTTCGAGTACCTGGATAATTTTGAAACAGCGCCACGGGGTGAAATATATTTCCCGGCGCTTTATAGTGGCCGACCTCCGTTTCATCAAGTAGCCGAGCCCCATGTCCGAGCCACGCAAGATCCTCGTCACCAGCGCCCTGCCCTATGCCAATGGTTCCATCCATCTTGGCCATATGCTTGAGTACATCCAGACCGATATGTGGGTGCGCTTCCAGAAGCATCGCGGCAACCAATGCATCTATGTCTGCGCGGACGACGCCCACGGTTCGGCCATCATGCTGCGCGCCGAAAAGGAAGGCATCACCCCGGAACAACTGATCGCCAACGTGCAGGCTGAACACAGCGCCGACTTTGCCGAGTTCCTGGTGGACTTCGACAACTTCCACTCGACCCACTCCGAAGAAAACCGTGAGCTGTCGAGCCAGATCTATTTGCGGTTGAAGGATGCCGGGCACATCGACCAGCGTTCGGTCACCCAGTATTTCGACCCGGAAAAGAAAATGTTCCTGGCCGACCGCTTCATCAAGGGCACCTGCCCGAAATGCGGCACTGAAGACCAGTACGGCGACAACTGCGAGAAATGCGGTGCCACCTATGCACCCACCGACCTGAAAGACCCGAAGTCGGCCATCTCCGGCGCCACTCCGGTACTCAAGGATTCCCAGCACTTCTTCTTCAAGCTCCCGGATTTCCAGCAGATGCTGCAAACCTGGACGCGCAGCGGCACTCTGCAGGACGCCGTGGCCAACAAACTGGCCGAATGGCTGGACAGCGGCCTGCAACAGTGGGACATCTCCCGCGATGCGCCGTACTTTGGCTTCGAGATCCCGGGCGAGCCTGGCAAATACTTCTATGTCTGGCTGGACGCGCCAATCGGCTACATGGCCAGCTTCAAGAACCTCTGCGACCGCACGCCGGAGCTGGACTTCGACGCGTTCTGGGGCAAGGACTCCGCCGCCGAGCTGTACCACTTCATCGGCAAGGACATCGTCAACTTCCATGCCTTGTTCTGGCCGGCGATGCTTGAAGGTTCGGGCTACCGCAAGCCCACCGGCATCGCCGTGCACGGCTACCTGACGGTCAATGGCCAGAAGATGTCCAAGTCCCGTGGCACCTTTATCAAGGCACGCACTTACCTGGACCACCTGTCGCCGGAATACCTGCGCTATTACTACGCCTCCAAGCTGGGTCGTGGCGTCGACGACCTGGACCTGAACCTGGAAGACTTCGTACAGAAGGTCAACTCGGACCTGGTCGGCAAAGTGGTCAACATCGCCAGCCGCTGCGCTGGCTTTATCCACAAGGGCAACGCTGGCGTGCTGGTGGGCGAGAACGCCGCGCCGGAATTGACCGAAGCCTTCCTGGCCGCCGCGCCAAGCATCGCCGACGCCTATGAAGCCCGCGACTTTGCCCGCGCCATGCGCGAGATCATGGGCTTGGCCGACCGCGCCAACGCCTGGATTGCCGACAAAGCCCCTTGGTCACTGAACAGGCAGGAAGGCAAGCAGGCCGAAGTCCAGGCGATCTGCGCCACGGGCGTCAACCTGTTCCGCCAGTTGGTGATCTTCCTCAAGCCGGTACTGCCACTGCTGGCCGCCGACGCCGAGGCGTTCCTCAACGTTGCACCGCTGACCTGGCACGACCACACGACTCTGCTCAGCAACCATCAGTTGAACGAGTTCAAGCCACTGATGACCCGTATCGACCCGGTCAAGGTCCAGGCAATGACAGACGCCTCGAAAGAAGACCTCGTTGCGAGCCAGACCGACACCGGCGAGTCCACTCCAGCCGGCAACGGCGAGCTGGCCAAGGACCCGATTTCCCCGGAAATCGAGTTTGACGCCTTTGCGGCCGTAGACCTGCGCGTAGCCCTGATCGTCAAGGCCGAAGCCGTGGAAGGTGCCGACAAGTTGCTGCGCCTGACGCTCGACATCGGTGACGAGCAGCGCAACGTGTTCTCCGGGATCAAAAGCGCCTATCCAGACCCGTCCAAGCTCAATGGTCGCCTGACCATGATGATTGCCAACCTCAAACCCCGGAAGATGAAGTTTGGTATTTCCGAGGGCATGGTGATGGCGGCTGGCCCTGGCGGTGAAGAAATCTACCTGCTCAGCCCGGACAGCGGCGCAAAGCCGGGTCAACGCATCAAGTGATCCTGTAAAACAGCCCTGTCGTTTCGGCGACAGGGCTTTTCAGCTAGTCCCTCTTTCTCGCTTGCCGGATAATCAGGCCCTGTTTGTTTGACCGGCATGCCAATGATCCCCCCATGAATCTGATTCAACGTATCGACGCGCTACTGCCGCAGACCCAATGCGGCAAGTGTGGGCACCCAGGTTGCAAGCCGTACGCCGAGGGCATCGCCCTTGGTGAGGCGATCAATAAGTGCCCGCCCGGCGGGCCAGAAACTATCGCGGGCCTGGCGCAATTGCTGCAAGTGCCGATAATGGAACTGGACACCAGCCGAGGTGAAGCCCCGGCCCAGGTCGCCTATATCCGCGAAGCCGAATGCATCGGCTGCACCAAGTGCATCCAGGCCTGTCCAGTGGACGCGATTGTCGGTGCAGCCAAGCTGATGCATACCGTGCTCATTGATGAATGCACCGGTTGTGACCTGTGTGTCGCGCCCTGTCCTGTCGATTGCATTGAGATGCGCCCGTCGACCTCCGTGCTGCCGATTGTGGGTGGCCTGGCAACCAACGATCAGCAGCGCCATGAACGCGGCCTCAAGCGCGATCGGGCGCGGCGGCGCTTTGAGCAACGCAATGCGCGCCTTCAACGAGAAGAGGCCCTCAAACTTGCCGAGCGCCTGGCTCGAGCCAAACGCTCTGCGCCGGTTTTGCCTATGCCGACCGATACCGCCCAGGATGCAGCGGTCAAGAAAGCCAAGATTACAGTCGCGATGAGCCGTGCTCAGTTGCACAAATCCTTGAAAGCGTTTGGTCACCCACCGACCTTTGATCAACAGTCGCAACTGGTCGTGTTGCAACAGCAGTTCGAAGCAGCGGAACAAGCCCTGGCAGCCCTCGAAGTGGCTAGCCCGGCAACGCCAGCCACTCAAAAAGACCCGGCGCTCAAACGCGCAAAAATCCAACTGGCCATGCGGCGCGCCGAACTGAAAAAGGCTCAGGACCTGAACGCTGACGAACAGCAATTAGAAACCTTGAGCGCTGCGTTGGTCAGCGCGGAGCAAGCTTTGCACGACGCAGAGAATGAGAGCGAGCAACCCAGGCCCGATTTGCAGCGCGTGGAGAAACGCCCCATCGATGCCCAGCTGCGCCAACTGAAAACTGCCCTGGCTTATGCGCGAGCCGAAGTCAGCAAGTTGCAACGCCAACCCGACCGCACAGCGGGTGAACT
This sequence comes from Pseudomonas sp., assembly GCF_050739995.1. Classification (GTDB taxonomy): domain Bacteria; phylum Pseudomonadota; class Gammaproteobacteria; order Pseudomonadales; family Pseudomonadaceae; genus Aquipseudomonas. The sequence goes on from NZ_JBOICG010000035.1 coordinate 5,743, forward strand.
GGAAGCCGCACAAGACAAGCTGGACGAAGCGCAGCGCCGTGTAGACGCCCATACCGGCGCTTGAGTCGCGACAGTCGCTGCAGAGTGCGCTGGCGATGGTTTATCCTGCAAAACCCAGCCCCATTTTTTAACACTCGCTGTCCGTCTGCAAGGAAACGCCTGCCCCATGAACGCTGCAAAACGCCTGGAAATTTTCCGCAGGTTTCACGAAGACAATCCGGAACCCAAAACCGAACTGGCCTACTCGTCACCGTTCGAGTTACTGATTGCGGTGATCCTGTCGGCCCAGTCCACGGACGTTGGCGTCAACAAGGCCACAGCCAAACTGTATCCCGTCGCGAATACACCGGAAGCCATTTACGCCTTGGGTGTGAATGGGTTGTCGGAGTACATCAAGACCATAGGCCTGTACAACAGCAAGGCGAAGAACGTCATTGAGACCTGCCGCCTGCTGGTTGAACTGCATGGCAGTGAGGTGCCACAAACCCGCGAAGCGTTGGAAGCCCTCCCCGGTGTAGGGCGTAAAACCGCTAACGTGGTGCTCAATACGGCGTTCCGGCAGCTGACCATGGCGGTGGACACGCATATTTTCCGTGTCAGCAACCGAACCGGTATTGCGCGTGGCAAGAACGTGGTGGAAGTGGAAAAGCAATTGATGAAGTTCGTACCCAAGCCATATTTGCTCGATTCCCACCATTGGCTGATCCTTCACGGGCGGTACGTCTGTCAGGCCCGCAAACCCCGCTGCGGGAGCTGCCGCATCGAAGACCTGTGTGAATACAAGGACAAGACGTCCGACGATTGAGTGTCCATTAGTTTTTTCGATCAGCCGATTGAAAAAATCTTTTTTACCCGTTCATGGATTATCGTTATAAGGAGCGCCAACGGCAGTCTTAGCCTGGAGTTAACCTTATGAGCACTGGCAAAGAACAATTGGATGTAGAAGACGACCTCGTTGCAGATTCGGATGACGATGGGGAAGCCCCTGTTGCAGAGGTAGCCAAGACAAATTTGAGCAAACGCCGCACTATCGACAACCTTCTGGAAGAGCGACGCCTGCAAAAACAGCTGGCCGACTACGACTTCGATCTTTGATTGACTCGCTAACGACCGGAAGCCTCCCTGACGGAGGCTTTTTTCTACCGATTACATGGGCATTCGGACGCTGAAATGCCGGATCTCATACCAGGCCGTTGCGTTGGGCCAGTTCAATCAGGTCAACGAGAGAGCGGGCATTGAGCTTGAGCAACAGGCGGGTCTTATAGGTGCTGACGGTCTTGTTGCTAAGGAACATGCCGTCGGCAATCTCCTTATTGGTTTTGCCTCGGGCAAGTTGCTGCAGCACCATCATCTCTCGCCCCGACAAACGCTCGACCATGTCAGCCTCACTGGCGTTGCCCATGGTGGAGCGCACCGAGTTGAGCGCCTGGTTCGGGAAATAACTGTAACCGGAGAGCACCGCCTTGATGGCGCTCAACAACTCGGTCAGGTCCTGCTGCTTACACACATAGCCAGCAGCTCCTGCCTGCATGCAGCGCATGGAAAAATGCCCCGGAGCCTGCGACGTCAGTACCAACACCTTGAACGG
>NZ_JBOICG010000036.1:0-2610 GCF_050739995.1 Pseudomonas sp.
TCACCTCGACCAATGCAACGCCCCCCCTCTGAAGATTGCGCTCGCTTCCCGCGTCCTCAACGCATCCCGCCCGACGATAAAATCGAATCGCTCTTTCATTACCGGCCAGGACCCACAGTGTCAGGCACTGAAACCCCTGCTCCATCAAGTCCCGCAGCCCTGCCTCCCACAAGGCCAACCCAACCCCCGTCTGCCAGCACCTGGCTAAAACGTAGATGGCCATGACCTCGCCTACATTTTCCACTGCGACATCTTCGTCACGGCTGGCGCCGAGCGCTATCCAGCCAACGATCTGCTTGTCCAGCTCCGCAACCCACACACTCGACTCACCCGATTCAATCGAGCGAGCCCAAGATGCTTCACGCCGCGCCAGTGTGCTTTGCAACGAACTCAAGTAATCGGCAGGCATCAAGTCACGGTACGCCTCTTGCCAACTGCTGATATGCACTTGGGCAATGGCTTTTGCATCAGTGGGCAACGCCTTGCGAATCATTGAGGAACTCCTTGTTCGAGCACTGTTTGACAGAGCAACTTATCTCAATATGCCCGCCGATGAGGTAGGCATGATGACAGCAATGGGTGATGGCTTTAGGCTGTTTCACCTGTGCTATCGACCATCACGCGCGCGGAACCCACTTTATTCAGGGAAGATAAAAATTGCGGATCTACATCACAGGCGCATCCTGTGCGGGCGTGACAACGCTAGGCCATACCCTGGCCTCGTTGCTGAGCCTTCACCATCTCGATGTCGATGACTTCTACTGGATGCCCACCAACCCTCCTTTCACAACCAAGCGCCCGCCCGAGGAGCGCGTGGCTTTGATTCAGCAACATTTCGGTGACGACAACTGGGTACTCACCGGCTCTTGTATGAATTGGGGAGATGCGCTGATCAACAACGCCGACCTGATCGTGTTTGTTGCAACGCCAACTCCCGTTCGCCTTGAACGATTGGCCGCACGTGAAAAGCAGCGTTTCGGAGATCGCATCGTGCCGGGTGGCGACATGCATGAGATCCATGTGGCGTTCCGGGAATGGGCTTCACACTATGACGATCCAACCTTTTCCGGCCGCAATAGGGCGTGGCACGAAGAGTGGATGTCAAAACAGACCATCCCGATAATGCAGGTTGATGGGTTGAACAGCGCTGAAAAAATCGCAGCGGATGTCATTCATGCGTTGTCGCGAGTATTGCCATAGCGCGAAACGGGCAAAATAAAAGCCTGGTAAAAAGCAATTTATGCACGCGCAATGGCTCTTTCATACCATTGCACACCAACATCAATACACTGTCCCCTCTACCCCTTACGAATGGATTCGACATTGCGCCGGTTTGCCCTTCCCTTAGCCCTGCTGTTTTTCGGCCTGCTGGCCTACGCTTTAGTCACCTTCGCTATTTCATTGTGGCGTAGCCCCTACAGCGCCACGCTGATGATTGGCGCGTTCTACGACGAGGGGCTGATTGTCAGCAAGAATCCTGAAAAGGCCGCAGAGTGGTACTTGCGCGCGGCTGAAAAAGGCGAGCCTGTCGCACAGTTCAAAACGGGGATGTTCACCTATTACGGGCGCGGTGTAGCGATGGATCACCGCAAGGGGCTTGAGTGGATCACCAAAGCTGCCGAGAACGGCAACCGGGATGCCCAGTTCTATTTGGGGGATGCGAGTTTTGCAGGCCTGGAAAAGCCGAGCGATTTAGCACTAGCCGCAACGTGGTATCGCAAAGCCGCCATGCAAGGGCATGCCAAGGCCCAAGTGCGGCTCGCAAACGCCTATTACAGTGGGGACGGCGTTAAAAAAAGCGATCAAAAGGCATTGTTCTGGGCTAGTAAAGCCAGCGCATTGGGCGATGCCGAGGCTCAGACACTGCTGGCGACGCTCTACTTCTTTGGCTTAGGTACTTCGGCAAATCCACAACTCGCAGTGAAACTGCTGACCCAAGCAGCCAACTCAGGCAATAGCAAAGCCTACGAAATGCTCGGCTCAGCCAACTTGAACGGCATCGGTACACCTAAAGATGTCACTGCGGCAATACAATGGTATATCCGTGCCGCTGAGCAGGGCAGGACTAACGCACAGTATGTACTTGGCTATCTCTACAGCAGCAGCGGTCAAGTGCCTGTCGACTATCCGCTGGCGAACCGCTGGTTGCTGAAAGCCGCGGCCCACGGGAGCGCGGTTGCCTCTGCGACTCTCGCCGTCCATATCGACACCGGCAAGGGTTTCAAACGTGACAAGCTCAAGGCGTGTGGCATTTTGCGGGTTGCCCTGAAACAAAAATTACCGACGAATGAAGACGATATGCGCAGCCAGCTTGAGCACGAAGAAAAAGCCCTTTCGCCGCAGCAACTGGCAGAAGTCGCAGCGTTGGAAACCCTCTACTCTACCCCTGAGGGGCTTGAGCAACTGCTGGGCGACATTAATTAATCCTCGGGGCCGCGCAAGCAGGTGTCGACTTCGACTATGCCAGGCGAGTAGGTCTTGCCCTGACAAGCCCTCGCCTGAAAAATATTTCTGAGTATGATGTCGAAATTGCCCAAGCCTGATCGTCGCAGTTATAAGGGTAGAACTGAATCAGACTGCATATATGGTGGTAGCACGCCAGCACTGTAT
>NZ_JBOICG010000037.1:0-41806 GCF_050739995.1 Pseudomonas sp.
GGTGGAGATCAAAGACACGCCAAACGTGGGCGTACTGAACGCTCCTGGCACGCTGACCAACAAAAAGGGATATGCGTTAGTGCCGTATGTGATGCCATATCGGAAAAACCGCGTGGCACTGGACACCAGCGAACTAGACACAAGCGTAGACATTGATGAGGGTGTGACCAATGTTGTGCCGCGACGCGGGGCTGTAGTGAAAGCGAAATTCACTTCCAGTCGTTCGGAAAAGGTCCTGCTCAATGTCCGCCTCCAAGACGGTTCACTGCTGCCGTTCGGCACCTCGGTGCTCAACGAAAAAGGTCGTAGTGCAGGCGTGGTGGGGCAAGCCGGGCAGGTGCTGCTATCGGTTAACGAGGGCAAGGCCTACAGCATGAAATGGGGCGATAAAGCGTCACAGAGCTGCACTATTAGCTTGGATATAAGCCAGATCGAGGCGGTGGATGGCTATCGTGTGATGGCTGCGACATGTAATACCGTTTCCACCCCCTACTGACATGCCCCTACCACCTTCTTTCTATGCCTTTCATGAGACTGCTCCGTTGTTCGTGAGACACCTTTATTGTGGCTTTTTGCTTTTTTGCATGTACATCTCTAGCTGCGTACTTTTATCGCGTTACCTGCACCAACGGAGGATCAAGTGGACGCATTGTTTGGTGAGCGTTTAGCCCGAGCCAGAGCTTCAGCGAACATGACTCAGCGGGATTTGGCGGACCAGGCGGGCATAACCTGGTCCCAGATATCTCGCTATGAGACGTCAAAGGCCTGGCCGCGACTGAGGGTATTGCTCAAGCTCGCTGATGCGCTAGGAGTTACAGCCGAGGCCCTATCTGGCGACGGCAGCAACGATGAAAGCCGCTAGGTCACTCTTATGTTGACTGGCGCGGAGACCAAGGCAATCAAAGACTTTGCTGCAGAACCTCGTACCCTTCCGTTCCGGGCAAGCAGTCATCCCAGCCAATGATGCCAATTGCACAATCCATAGGATGGTTCGCACAGTCACCAAGGGCCAGCAACATCGTGGCACTCAACATTCTCTTCATGAGTATGGCCCTCCCCGGCGTCCTGCCGACCGAACACCACCCCCTACTTGCAAGCCACCGACCAAAGCTGATCAAGCCTCGTCGTATAGCTCTGGCTCATCATTTCCCGGCGCATCCCCCAGTCGGGGTTCGTCGGCACACTGGCCGAACGCAGCGTTCCCCTTCCCCACCTTTCGTTGATCCGGTCGAGCACGGCCATCACTCTGGTCGCCTCGGCTGGCTGAGACACCGCGAATAGATCATCCGTGTATTCGCCTGGCTGGCACAGGTTGAGCAACATCACCTCGGCCTTGCTGTATTTGAAGCCTGGGCGATAGATGTGATCCACCGCATCGACGGCAGCCTTTGTCAGCAGGCGTACGTCATCGGTAGGGTACGGCAGATCTACCACTACCCCGTTTGCGTATTTGGCCTCGTCCGGATTGAACATGCCTGTTCGGATGCAGACGCGCACTTTCTTGCACAGCGAGCCTTGGGCACGAAGCTTTTCAGAGGCTCGCATCATGTAGGTGGCCAGCGCTTCTTTGATCGGCGGCAGCTCGGTAAGGCGCTTGCCAAACATCCGGCTACAGCAGATCTCCTGCTTGGGCGGGTCGGGCTCGTCCAGCTCCAGGCATGAGGTGCCGGCCAGTTCTCGGGCTGTCTTCTCGATTACCACGCTGAACTTCTTGCGGAGTATCCACGGATCAGCCTTGGCCAGGTCCATGGCGGACTTGATACCCAGCGCGTCGAGGTGGACTTTCATCTTCCGCCCGACACCCCACACCTCGGCTACGTCGGTGTTGCGCAATACCCAGTCACGCTTGGCCGGATCAGTGATGTTTACCACCCCTCCGGTCTGTGCTTGCAAGCGCTTCGCTGTGTGGTTGGCCAGCTTGGCCAGGGTCTTGGTGTGTGCGATTCCCACCCCCACCGGGATTCCGGTGCACTGAAAGACCCTGGCGCGAATTTGGCGGCCGAGGGCATCCAGGCCTTCGATACCCGACAGATCGGCGAAGGCCTCATCGATGCTGTAGATCTCGACGGCGGGCACCATGCTCTCGATCAGCGTCATGACTCGTTCGCTCATATCCCCGTACAGGGCGTAATTTGAGGAAAACGGGACAATGCCGTGCTGCTTGAGCTTGTGCTTGATCTGGAAATACGGCTCCCCCATTTTGATAAATGGCTTCGCGTCGTAGCTTCGGGCGATGACACAGCCGTCGTTATTGCTGAGTACCACGATGGGCACCTTCGCCAAGTCAGGTCGGAACACACGCTCGCAGCTCGCATAGAAGCTGTTGCAGTCGATCAGGGCAAAGACAGGTTCCGGCTTAGACATGGCTGCGCACAGTGTTGGTGATCACGCCCCAGATAGAAAGCTCATCGCCCTCCAGGATGTAGCGTGCCGGGTATTTAGGGTTTTCCGACAACAGGATGACCTCTTTCCCACGCTTGCACAGCCGCTTGCAGATAGGGTCATTGTTGAGAAGTGCCACGACCACATGCCCGTGGGCCGGCTCAATGGACCTGTCTACGACAGCCAGATCGCCCTCAAAAATACCGGCCCCCTGCATGCTCTCACCGGTGATGGCGATCAGGTAGACGTGCGGCGCCCTGATATTTAAGACCTCATCCAATGAGATGTGCTGCTCGATGTGATCGGCGGCCGGCGATGGAAAACCCGCTGGCACCCGAAACGAGCAGAAAGGCAGCTTCGTGCCGCCTTCGGATATAGGGCCTAAAATGGTAAAGCTCATGACGCAGCCTTCTACAGATACTGTACGAATGTACAGTTAACTTTGCAGTCGGCTTGCGGTCAATTTTTCTGTAGGGGATTTCGACAGACGGAGGGGCACCTATGTGCGGGAGGATTTCGCAGTACAGCGATATTCGAGAGTACGTTGCAACGCTGGGCATGGCTGGCACCTTGGTGAACTCCGTAGGTGAGGCGCCGATTGAGCGCTACAACGTCGCCCCGTCCACCCAGGTCGCTCTACTCCACATCCAGGGCGAGCTGTTGCATGCCGACTCCGTGCGCTGGGGATGGCGGCCACACTGGGCCAAGGACCGTGCCGCGCCGATCAATGCACGCGTCGAGAAGGTAGCCCACGGGCCATTCTTCCGGGCGATCTGGCCGCACCGGGCAATCACTCCAATCGATAACTGGTTTGAGTGGGTGGATGAAGGCGGGCCGAAGAAGCAGCCCTACCTGATCCGCCGGCGTGACGGCGCCCCCGTACTGTGTGCGGCCATTGGCCAATTACCCGACGCCGATGAAGGTCCGGGCGAGCATGACGGCTTCGTGATCATCACCGCTGATAGCGCCGGCGGCATGGTGGACATTCACGACCGGCGCCCCGTGGTGCTGACGCCGGACCTGGCCCGGGAATGGCTTGACCCGGCAACACCCAAAGAGCGCGCCGAGCAGATGGTGTTGCACCAGGGCGAACCATCGGAGGTGTTTGAGTGGTTTAAGGTCGACGCGGCTGTGGGGAACGTACGGAACAAAGGCCCCGGACTGATCCAGCCAGTAGGCTAGCTTTTGGAGAGGTACCACATCACAAAAATCACTGCCAGTACCCATCCAAGAGTCAGCAGAAACGAAAGACCTGCAAGCTGCTTATCCATGTAGCCCTATCAATTAGCAAATGATCGCAATACGAACGCCTCCGGGAAGAGTAGTTCAGTGCGCTCAGTGTGCAATTGCGCTCACATAAGCCTGGCAAGCCCGAAGCGCAATTAGTGCTTGGTCACCGCCTTTGGTGGTACCGATAACGGAATTTTCCATCACAAATTCCAGATAACGGGATACGGTCTGGACACGTAGCCTATTCCGTAACTCCTACAATTTTGGATTCGACGCAAGAAGGTATTCGATCTGGTAGGACGGGGGCCTCTTACGAGACGCCCGCGTTCAACAGGTGATTAACCCTTTCTCAGAGTCTGCCTACGGGTTAACTGTCAGCGACGGTGCGCCCACACTCAGAGAAACCACGGTGCAGTTGCCACTTAGCGACTGGTTCGCACTGCTGAGGGTTTTGGTATTAGGATCCCAGCTAACTAGGATGGAGGTTGGACCGCAGTTGGTGGTCGGGATCGATTGGATCTTGTAGCTGACATTGGTCATAGTGAGCCCTGTGCTACCTCTCGTGACGCTCAGAAGCCAAGGCGAACCGATGAACATAGGCACATAGATACACAGACCTCCCCCAGTCATGACTACGCGTTCGACTCTGGCCATGCCGTTAATAATATTGCCGCCAAGGGTAATGCCACAGGTCACCGCAGCACCAAATGAAGAAGGTGATTTAACGATAATATAGCCGGGCTCAGTAGTGAAGGGACCTTCCGGGCTGATCGACGCTGCGCTGGACATCGAGCTGGCGACAGAGCACACCGCGAAGGCAGTTGCACAAACGAGGTTTTTCAAGATTTTCATTGTTTTTCCTCACATGTATGGCGAATCATTTCGCCGGGCAGCAAGGCTATGATCGAGAGGTCATCGTGAAACTGCAGAACTTCCCTTTCCAGCCAAGTCTCACTTCATTTGCGTACATGTTAGGTCATGCCAATTATTTCGACGGCAAATGTAGGTCAGCGCACCACGGTCCGGACATACGCCTGGCACGCCCGTAGCGCGATCAATCCTTGGTCGCCGTCGTCAGTGATGGCGATAATTCTTTGAGCATGCGCTGGGTCAAGTTGGGCTCGACAGGCTGCATGAACCACGCCGACGGTGCCGGGGGTGGTAGGCACGTTGCAGCCACTGGCTGAATCCGTGGCGTCGAGAAGGACTGACAGCCGCACATCAGAAGTGGCAAGGCGATCACGCAGTAAAGCCTGGTTGCGCTGGGCATCGGATAGTTCTCGGGTGTGTTGTTTGTCCTGGCTGGCGAGCTGCTGCTCCAAGGCCAGGCGTTTGTCGATCTCTTCCTGTGCCTGCTTGGCTGCAGCCGCGCTGACCTTGTCCAGATCCTTCTGGAACTGCTCAGCCTGTCCGGCCAGCTTCCCGTCGTAGCGCCAGTCCTGCACCTTCCAGGCAGCACCGAAGCCCACCACCATGGAAAACAAGATCAGCAACACCTTCTGCACCGGTGTCATGGCAGCACCTTCAGCGCTTTGTCATACAGCGCCTGGCGGTCATCCTGCCCATTGAGCCCACCATTGATACGACGTGTGATTGTCACGAACGCCCCCTGGTCAGCCAAAGTATTCAACCCGTGGGCGGACCAAAACCACGCCGCCGACATCGCGGCGTACTGTGGTTGCTCCAGCAGTGTGGGCTGATTGATCAGGTCCAGACCCAGCGCATCACCGCATGCCTTGTAGTTTGCCCGGCCAGTGATCTGGATCAGACCGCGACCACGGTACTTAGAGCCATCGCCCGCCACGGTGTTGCCCAGGTCAGCGCGCCCCTCGTAGCGGGCCTGCACCGCCGTCGGCCCCCAAATCTCGCGCACGTAACGCAGTTGGCCAGACTCATGCCCTACCTGGGCAATGAACGCAGCTATCCGCAAGCGGTTCACGATCCCGTACTTGCCCATGGCGGTGTTCAGCACAGGAATAAAAACGCCGGCTTGGCGGCCAGCGTTCGGGAGGATCTGCAGCAACTGCTGCTCGGTGATCGGCATACTTTTCTCCAGACGAAAAAAAGCCCGCTCAATTGGCGGGCAATTACTCTTCAGTGATAGTTGGTGGTGGTGGTGTTTCGATCTTGGGCATTTCGAGCCGCACGTCGATCCAGCTATTCAGCGGGACATCCATCGGCGCGCCTCGACCCGGGAACATCTCGCCATCATCGGAAAGTTTCCAGCTCTGTTTGAAAAGGCGGATGATTACGATGCCATCTTCTGACTGCTCGCTTTCGGTCATACCAAGCGTACGACCGCCATCGGGAGAGCATGGATCTTGTGTCCGCCAGCCCTCAAGCGCCAAACCCAGGCTACCGGCGATCTTGTACTGGCCGACATCCAAGCGCTCTACGGTGACGCCAGCTGCCTCGCTGTTCGCCACTCCCCAATCACCCGCTGGCTCGAAGGTTTGCTCCTGCAAATCAACGCGCTCACTCGTAGTAATACAGGCAACCCTCACGATTGGAGAAGCAGCAGAAAGAGCCCCGCCAGATCCGCGCGTGGTGTTTCCGGTGTGGTACACCTCACGCATAAGCGCGGCGGCGTAACTGCCAGACCGGAAAAACATTTTCCCACTAAACGACAGCAAAATTTGTGCGCCGTAATTTCCATCAGGCCAGGCCGTGTTGATTACTGTTCCGGACTGATCGGCCTCCGGGTAGCCTGCTGTAGTATTGTTCCAAATCTGGAATGAGTTCCCCCACGTGTTTATGGTGGAAGCCAAAGGAGAGGCGCGGTCACCGGCCAACATGACGCTTCCTGGTGTAGACCCTGCATTCAACGTGGCAGCATTGCCCAGGCCAAGACCAGCACGAGCAGCCGCCTGTGTCGTGGCCCCGGTACCACCTTTTGCCACCGGCACTACGTTCTCGGTCGAAACACTCCCCAACCCGGCAAGAGTTGCCCCCCACTGCTGAACCAGCTGATTGACTGCATCGGCCAATGCCTTGGGATAGCCGTTCACCGGCACGATGCCGTACGCAGCACCAGCGACAGACGCACCGCGATAGGCCGGCGAGATCGATACCGACGTGTCACTCGATGGGTTAATTACCTGATAGATGCCGTTATCTGGACCGACAAACATGTCACCGGATCGACAGTTTGAAAACTTTGTACCCGCACCAGTTACAACAGCGTTGCCGTTCGTAACGGTTACGGTCCCTTCTGAAAACCAAGAAGCCATTTCATTCTCCAGGCAAAAAAATACCCGCGGGGCGGCGGGCTATTTGGCGGTTAAATATTGCTTAAGACGTCATTCGTGCAACGACGATAGTTATACCCATGTATGAGGCGTTGTATCCCGGAATACCTATAGCCGCGACCGTAATTACTCGATTGGGGTAGTCCCAAATAAAGCCAATTTGCCTATTGTTTTCGATACCGACCGTGTTAACTCCGACGCCCATGTTGTTTATCAACACATATTCCTCCTCCGCCATAGTAAAGGGCGCCTGAAAGTACGTAATAGATTGACCTTGCCCAGTCTGCCCACTGCCTGTGTACGTCCAGTTGTTGGTAGCCCTTACGAAAAGTGCCGCGGGGGTGCCAGTATCAAAAATCAATTTCTGCTCTGCCCCCCAGATTCGAGCCCCAAACTCTGCAACCGGGCCACTGCCAAACATTCCGGCAAACCATCGGCCAACTGGCTTGATTGTGTAGTTGTTGAATATCCGGATGCGAAACCCGGTCCAGTTGCCCGGACTGCCGTACACCTCTATATTCGCCATGCCGATGTTTCCAGCAGCACTGTCAGGGCGTATAAAAATTAGAGGTTGTTCTTGGGTTGTAAACGGAGTCGGGAAATAGGTCGTAGAGGAATTCCCACTTTCCTCAGTCCCGACATACCTGCCTTTGTGAATAACCATTAACCGGAAAAATTCCGAGTCAATAATTACACGATCATCAGGCGGGGCTGTGAAAGACAGACCATACGATTCGGCCATTATTTGAACCTCACTACAAACAATCGCATAACCGTAGAAGACCTCCCTGAGTTCCCCCAGGGATCTCCTCTCAACGTTTTCCAGACCCTGACGACTCCATTCAGCACCTCGGGCTCAAGTTGTTTGTCACCAAGCGGGGACGCAGCTTGGGCTAGCACACAGAACGCTGACGCGTTCTCAGGGGTGACGCCCGCAACGGCAATATCCAGGAATTTGGCGCTTCCCCATGACGCAGGCGTAAGAACAGCGGTATACACGGTTCGCATGGTGAAGGAGCTGGGTGTGATTTCAGGAACGTTTCCTGGCCCCCAAGTCCACATGCCGTACTTTTCCATCAGGATTGTCTCCCCACCATTACGCGCTTATCTTCATTCCCATCAAACACAGTCAGACCATCGTTATTGAGCAGCGACGACCCACCGGTTCCAGAGCTGCGGAGGGTGAATGTCCCCGCTGGGATGTTGATTTCCAGCAACGGACGGCCTTTCGAATCCACCGCCGGCGAACGCAAGACCATCCCCAGAATGATTTCCTGAATGATCGCCTTGCTGATGATCGCGGTATTGAACACGGCTTGGCCGTTCTCAATGACGAACATCGGGTCAACCTTGCCGCTGATCTCGTTCACGATGGCGAATCGCTGAGCGAAGATCAGAAACTCAGCCTGATCGCCGTTTGACCCAAAGGCCAAGCCCGATACAACTCTTCTGCCATCTACGATGGTCTGGGCCTTCATGGTGGTCTGTGCCGACACCCTGCCGTCCAACCGGACAACCGTCTCGCTCACCGTTTGAACCGACGCACTTGTCTGCCCGATGCTTGACTGCAGCGTTTCCGAAACCTTGGCCTGGGCCTCGATTTCAGATGCTCGCACCTTCCTCTCCGTGCTGATGGCTGCAGTGGACTCCCATGCCTTGATCGCGCCAGCCAGGTCGCCAGAACCATCATCGCCACGCACCGAAGCACGAAGCGACTCATTGCTCGACGCCTGGGATGTGATTTTCCCATCCAGGTTGGTGACCTTGGTATCCAGTCCGGTGATCGCCAGCGCATTGCCGGTCGCTTTCTGGTCAACCGCTCCCAGGTCACTCTTGAGCTGGGTGATCTGTGTTGCTGCGGTCTCCCTGTTAGTGGCCACCACCTGTTCCAGAACGGTCAGTGACGACTTGTTTTCGCCAACCTGCGCGCCGAGGGTAAGCAGTTGCTGAGCCATCGCATCGTTCTCGGTTGCCCGAGTTTTACGCTCAACAGCAAGATCTGCCGTGGATGTCCAACCTTTGATTGCGTCGGCCAGATCGCCAGCGCCGTCATCACCACGAGCAGCAGACCGCAACGCCTCGACCGATGTGGCGGTCGCCAACACCTTGCCGTCGATTTCTTCGATCTTGGTACTGACCAGGGCAATCTGTTGAGAAAGCGCGTTTGTAGTTTCGAGGATCGTCCCAATGTCCTTCCAATACGTGACATTCGGCGGCGTTACACCTGCCGGCACCGCCTGAGTGGCTTGATAAATGTGGCCGTCCTGCTGAACAAATGAGCCGGCCGGGTACGGCTTGGCCGGATCGAATGGCGCGGCGCCGGTGATCTGGCCGAGCAGCCCTTCCAGCTCTTCCTTGGCTACCTCAAGCCGTTCATTTACTGAGCCTGGCCCGTCGCCTGAGATCAGCTCGATCTCTTCTCGCAGGCTCTGATACAGGGCGCCCTTGCCGATCTTCTCGGCGTAGTACGCCTCATAATCGCTCTGCTTGGTGCTGGCCTGGCCGTTGACGGCGCCGGGTACTGGGAAGAACGGCCCGACGTTGCCGGTTCGATCAACCAAGCGCGCCCAGAAGAACAGACTCGCACCGGCCAACAGGCTGTGCATCTCGTGCGAAGCCTGCGGGTAGCTGAAGTCGCTCAGTTTGACGGCGGTCGTCAGGTCGGCCGACTGGCTGTACCAGAGCTCTGTTCGCTGAGTGTCCTCTGCACCAGGTGGAAAACCCCACTGAATGCCGATGCCATAGACCAGGCTGGTGGTGGTCAGGAACGACACCGCCGGCGGCAGGCCGACCTTCCCTTCCAGGTTGGTAAGGTTGGAGTTCTTCCAGATCGACGAGATTTCGAAGGCGCTCACCGAGCGCACCCGGGCCACGTAGGCACCCGAATAAATGCCGGTGACGTCGACGCTGGTTGAGCCGGTGCGCTGCACCTTGATCCAGTTGCCGCTGTCCTTGCGCCACTCCACGTCATAGGCGACAGCACCGTTCACAGCGGGCCACGAAATGTTCATGGTGCTGATCGCCAGGCCCTGGTCGATCGATACGTTCGAAGTGATGGTGACGCTTGCCGGCGCAGGAACCACGGTGATCGGGATCACGCTGATCGGGCGCTCCTCCAGCCGCGCGCCGGTATCGATGTTGCCGAACTTGCTCGGCTCATATTGCAGAGCGCTGATCTCGTAATCGCCCTCAGTTGTCCTGGCAGTCTTCAGCACCCGATACAGCGGGATAGCCAAGTCATCAGCATCGAGCGCCCATTGCAAGTCGGCCACAGGCGTCTCGCTATAGGCGACAGTCACCGTTACGCCACGACCATTGACGCTCTGGATAGTGCGCCCCTCTGCTCGGCCGTCCGGCAAGTTGATGATAAGACGGTCTCCTGCCTTGGCATGAGTATCACGGTCCAGCCTGATAACGCGCCCGGCAGCCTCAGAGATGCGCCCACCGACTTCACGGCCTGCCCGCACCGAGTCAGCAATTGGGATGATATGCCCGGGCAAAGGTATCTGGCCTTCCATGCCCGTCTTGAAGGTGACGGTACGGTCTTGGTTATTGCTCAGCACTGCCCATTTAGCGCGACGCATCGCCTCCGATGCCCGAGTGCAGCCAATGGCGCTGATCTCCGTAGGCTTGTCGCCGAACCGGCGCTGTAACGGAATATCCGCGTACGGGATCACGTCGGTATCGTAGTTGTTCGCCGGGTTGTCGTAGCTGACCAGGCAACGGGTGTAGCGAGTCTTCGTCGAGGCGCCGCCGTAGTTGAATACCCCATCCAACACATTAGAGCGGGTGAAAACGTAATCGATGTCCTGGGCGCGCGGCATATCCGCCTGCATTACAAGCTGGCCCTGGGCCCAATAGGTCATCCCTCGGTAGATCGCAGAGATATCGCGAAGCAACGACCAGGAGTCAGCCTTGCCTTGCAAATTCATATCGCACAAAAAACGTGGCTCCTGACCACCAAGACCGTCTGGCACCAATTGGTCACAGTACTGCGCGATACGGAAAAGCTCCCACTTATCAACCATCCAAGGCTTGATACGTTTGCCCAAACCAAAGCGGTCATCGGTGCATATACCGTAGGTGATCCAAGCCGGATTGTTGGTCCATGCTTGCTTCATTGTGCCATCCCACGCGCCGGTATAAGTTCGCGCGACAGGGTCGTAGTTGCTCGGCACCTGCCACTTACGAGCTTTGCACTTCACGGTTACTGCTGGGATGTTGGTGAATTGCTCTGCGTCGAACTCAATGAACAGAAGCGCCGTGTTTGGATACCGAAGCTTCGCGTCGATTACCTGGGTGTGGCCAGCAATGAACATTGTGTCGGCGATTTTGTCGGTGTTCTGATTCGGCGTGATACGGCGAACACGGACCTGCCAGCCGCTGGTAGCCTGAGGAAGATCGATGCGGCGTGACCGCTCGTACCGGGTAGTGGTCTTCCCGTCCAGCGCATCGACCAGCACTTCCTGGTAAGACCCGCCGTCCGTGGACACATCTACCGCATACTCAATTCGGTAGCCGTTGACGTTCCCCTCATTGTCCTGGCTGGCCAGGCGTGGAGTCGCCAGACGCAAACGCACAGCAGAAAGCTGGAGGTTGGTGAACGACTGAACCCATGGCGCGCCACTTCGCAGTTCAATGTTCAGAGACGTTTCATTTTCAATAGATGGAATGCCCGGAATAAAGGTTTGCTCCACAGACCCCGAGCGCCAGTCCCACTTCACATTGGTGAAGTTGTAGGCGCCACTGGCGTCCTGGATTGGAGTGTTATCGAGGTAGATATCGCGGGCGGTTGGCGTACCCTCGAACTCCCCCTCACCAACTGCGATCAAAATCTTGGCCAGGTTGGTCGAGCGCAAGCTATCCGGTGACTCTACGGGCGATTTTGGCTTGCTCTCACCACCTTTGGCGCCATGAATCTCGATATCCATCTTTCCTCCGGGCATAAAAAACCGCCTCTTGGGCGGCCGGCTCACTGCTTACTGTTTAAGTTTTGTCTTCGGCGTAGATCGATGCCGAAATAATTGCCCCGCCCCACCGGCGCTCACCGATACAGATCGGGACCGGGTTGCCGCTGGCCGTGGTGTTCTTAGCGCTACCGAAAGCATAGGACGGCATGTTTTCGGGGGATGCACTTTGTTTTAGGCCTGATGCCTGGGGGCTGAGCATCTGAATGACGCCGCCCAAAACCAATGAAGCACCAAGTGAATGCCCCCAGCCTTGCATGCCAGGAATAAAAGACGAAGCGACGAAAATCACAGCTCCAATGATTGTTTGGAGCAATCCGGCTCGCTTGCTGCCGCTGACGATTGGCACAATACGAACTTCGTTGACGCCCCCTCGATCAAACTCACATTGACCAACATTTTTTCCGTTACGAAAGATGGCAAATCTCATGCCGAGCAGGTCTAGTCGCCTGACTTCTTCAGAAAAGCCTGGGATCGTAGCCCTTAGTGCGGCAAATACTTCCTTCACGCTCCCGCCATCCAAAAGACGGCGATGAAGGCGGCCAAAGCGTTTGGCTAAAGGACCTGAAAGCTTGATAGCTGTCATTGGTGAGTAATGTGCTGCTGTGGACATATCTTTCCTCCAGGCAATAAAAAAGCCGCCAAATGGCGGCTCTGATCAGTTCGTTCTGTTAGAGACAGGTTTTAACAGCGCCTTCGATTGCTGTACGGCCAACTCCAGGCATCCAAGCCACGCGCTGATAGAAGGCAACGGAGCTGCCATTAGAGGTTTGCTTTACCTCTAGCAACTCATCAGTCAATTTCATCGCGCCAATTACAAGGCGATAACCGCTCTCGGTTTCCGACATAACCGCCTCAGAGCGTGCGTCCTGCCATTTTGGGAAAACGCAAAGCGCATACTGCCTTGGAGACTTCTTGGTCGTGGCCGTAGTGGTCGGGGCGCTGCTCTTGAGATCGCTTGGCGAAACGCACCCAGCAAGCACCACAAGGGCCAGGCCCCCTATGAACAATTTCATGTCGTTCCCTCGTTGAGATATGGCGGAACTTTAGCACTGACGGGCCAGATGCAAAAAGCCCAGCGCGGGACTGGGCTTTTGCGGGCCGAGCTAGTAATCCCACTCTCCAACTCTGAAAAGGCTACCATCTTCTCTATATTTCATCCCTAGTAATGCCTTCCTCCAAAAATGGGATGCCTTCGAATTGAGCGAGTGTAGCGAGTAGCTCTTATAGTTGCGCCGATCCAACAGCGAAAAGACCGCCCTTGCAGAATCCAGTGAAATACCATCTTTTCCACGATGAGGCGGCAGGACAAGGAACTTCGACACTTCAACAGCCTTGCCGTCTTCCTCATTCCAATATCCAAGAAGAACAAATCCGCTCTTTTTCCCATTGAGCTCGATCATTAGTAGCTCACGCTCTGCAGCATTACATTTAGCGTCTACAAATGACCTATCGGGATCGACACGCACCATCTCTTCAGCGCATGCCCAGTCGGTGCTCGGCGTAAGCTTTATGCTTTCCTGCATCTCAAATACTCCAGTAAAAGAGCATCAATCCTAGATTGTTCTTCAAAATGGGTACAGCTGGACGAAATAACAGTGACAGGCCTAGGGCTTGCCGTAGCGGCCATGCGCCTTCATGACGATTTTCCCAAGTCCTAAACCTGCAAGCCTGAGGACTGTTGGTTATTTTGCATCTTTGTGCCTGAGGATCAGGCGTGTTCTGTCTAGCCACGGACCTCCGAACACTAAAACTTCAGATGGCCGACCGTACAGGTGATGCAGCAAGAACGGGCCCAGGCCGAAGACGCCAGACTCTTCGCCAGGTAGCGATGGATCAGTGCCCAGGTAAATCCCCGCATGGTTCGGGTGAACCGTCCGCCCGACGTGCATGACGATCAGATCGCCGCGCTGCGGCCGGTCGACGCGAACAAAGCCGGCAGCCTCGTAGTTCTGCTCATACAGGCTGACGTTCTCCGTACTCTCCCACCAGCCATCGGTGCGCTGGAAGGCCTCAAACTCAAGACCCCATTCGCGCTGATACCAATCCGCGCAGACCTGCCAGCAGTCCCAGGCCCCGTGTACAAACGGGCGCTTGAGCAACGGCGTGCTGCCGGTTGGCGTGATCGTTCTCAGATCCCCCTCAGGCCACGAAAGTATGTGCCAGGGCAACGCCGTGGCCTCGCACATAGCCAGGTCCCGAGGTGATGGTCTAGAGGTCGCATCAGGGTGTGAATGGACAATACCGATCACCTCCCCCAAGTCTTCCGCCGCAGCGTAGTCCTCGGGATCAAGGCGAAACTCTTCGTTCGGCTCCGTGGAGATGTTCCTGCACGGGAAGTACTGCTGCTTGCGGCCGATAGCCAGAACCAGGCCGCAGCACTCTTTCGGGTACTGCTCGGCCGCATGCGCCTGAATCGCGCTCAGGATGTGTTTGCGCATGGTCAACCTCTGGCGATGATGGACACAGCAGGAAATCCACCGTGACTTAAGGGGTTGCCCTTACCGAACCGGCATTCGCACCCCGTCGTCAGCAGCGCGTTGCATTCATCCTTCTCAGGGTCATCCGTAGGGTTGCCATCCTTGTCAAAGTACCTGCCAGTCCAGCCGCAATTCGGCCCACGGTAGCCACCGGTTAGCGCCCAGTGGCACAGAGTCGTCATCTGTCGCCCGATGATTTCTCCACCAACATCCCCAGGGCTCGCCAGCGCCCAACTAACGGTCTCCCCGTCTTCGTTCGTTTTCTGGTCGACATACCAAACCTCGATCGATTCTTGAGTAGGATCAGCCTCGGCGTTTCCGCCTTCAAAGTTCTCTGCATCCAGAAAGCACCCCAGGGTGTGGCGCATGGTCAGCTTGAACTCCAGCAGATCATCAAACGCAAGACACAGTGCAGTGATTCGACCATTGACGTTGCCAACGGCGAGGGAAGGCCTGACAGCGGTCCCATCACCGTTTGCCTCAATGCCATCGATCTGCATCGGCCAGGAGCCGTACTCGTTGCCCTGCCAGTAGATCGACTTCGCCGGCAGTTGGTCTGCATGTGTACCGGCAGCAATAAGCTCTGCAGGCGTATGGGGTATTGCGTGACCATGGAAGCGAAGGATATCGGCACCGTAATCGGATCCATCCAATTCGAACAGCAACACTTCACTCCCAGGCTCTAGAGTCTGGATATCACTGATCAGCGACATGGAAAATCCTTAAGGATGGAAGGCGCGCTCGAATGTCGCCGTCAGTTTGAATACGCCGCCACCCACAGGCGTGGGGACCGGGTTTTTGCAGGTAAAAAGACCTAGCTGGCCAAGCGGCGTAGTCCAGAGAAAGGCCTTTGAGCCCGCATGCCGGTCAAAGAACGCCATGATCTCAAGCACCCTAACCCTGTTACCGGAGTGAGTTATCGGGTAGGAGTCAACCTTGTTATTGATCCCGTCGCCGACCTGCTGTTTATAGCCATCGCCGAACTGAGAAGTACGCACCCGATAGGTAATCTCGGGTGCGTCTCCGTTTTGCGTCGGCCAGGTGAACGTTTCTATTGCCACCGTTACCTCCCATTAATTTTCTTCCAGATTGTTCCGCCTGGCTGTAACTCCTTCGCGATTGCCGTATCGGCCGCCGCTTTGGCAGCCTGTTGGATACCTTTACCAAGCTCGGCAGAAGCTTGCTGTCCAGTTCCAGCCGACTCACTTCCGGACGTCTGAACTGAAACGGATACCGGGAAGTTGTAGGTGTTGCCACCTCCTGACATTGCGGCCATCCCAGGGCCGCCACCGGTGGTAAGCGGCGTCACGCTCCCTCCGTTGGCGCCGGTCATCAGGTAAGACTTCCCGCCCTCGTTGTAGAGTTCGGGACCTAGCTCGTTCACCTGGTACAGAGAATTTGGATCGACGGGCCCGCCAGCCGCTCTGTAACCAGAGAAGTCGACACCGGTGTACCCGGCCTGAGTGGATCCCGCTGACGTTGGAGTCGAGCCACCTCCGGTGAAATAGCTTGTCGCTGCACCTACCAGACTGCCCAGAAGTGCAGAGCTCGCCTGTCGAGTAGCAATGCGAGCCATATCCGCCAAGATCGACTTCGTGAAGTCAGCAAACGACAGCTTCCCGGTCATGGCAAAATTGACGATCGAGTCTTCCATCGAGCTAAACGCATTACCGAACAGGCTCTTGGTCTGCCCTGCAACGTTCTGCGCCGAATCCAAGTAATTCGCCCAGGCCGATGTCGCGCCCTTGGTCCAATCGCCCAGCGCCGCTTCCACATCCGCGTAATTCTGACGGATCTGGTCAGTTGCGGCCTTGTTCGCGTCGGCCAAAGCCTGCGACTTACGCTTGAACTCTTCCTCCGACATATTTCGCGATGGGTCGGACTTCTGGTTTGCCAACTCCAGCGACTGCTGAGCGAACCGGTCTTGCTGGCTGTTCAGTTCGCCGTTGAGTGCATTCTGGCGGTCACCCTGGCCCACGCCGAGTACTGCGCGTTGGCCTGCAAGCTCCAGGGCGCGCTGTTGCTGCCCCAGGGCCTGCACATAGGTGCTGATCGCCCTCTCCTGCTTCGCAAGGCGCCCGGTCTCGTTGGTCGCCAACACCTCAAGCTGGCTATCGGCGTCCTTTTGCGCCTTGACCATCCCTGCGCGCGCGTCCGCGATCTTCTGGTCCAGCTGGATGCTTTGCGCGGCCGTGGTGGTCTTTTTGCCCTTGGCAGTCTCCAGTGCGGATATCTCAGCCTCGTAGGCAGCCGTTACCTGGTCACGCTCGTTACCGATGAGGGCTTGGCGCCGTAGCAGATAGTCAGCATCAGATATCAGCCCAGCCTTCTGCGCGGAGTCCAGTTCCTTCTGGTAGTTTTTGTAGTCGGCTGCAATGGCTGACAGATTGTTCTTGGCGTCATTGAAACCAGTCAGATCTACTTGGGTGCCAGCTGATTTCGGGTCCTTGTTTTTTTCCTGAAGCCCCTTCAGCAGCGTGTCATAGGCACCGCCCGAGAATTTATTGCCATCGAAGCTGACGCCATCGAGTAGCGGTGACTTCTGACCCGTCCTTTCAGCGTTTTGGTAAAGCGTTGTAAATTTATCATTTAGTTTTTGGAGCCCAGCCAGACGCTTGTTGAGCGGGTTTATGTCATCAAGTTGAGCACTCAGCTCCTTCTCGGTTGCGATTAGCTCTTTATTAGCTCGAGTTGTTTCACCGGTAGAGGCTGTAAGGCTTTCACTCGCAGCTTGCCGTGCCTTGAGGGACGCAAGCTTCGCTTCTAGCGCTGGAGTTGAATCATCATCCTCGCCGGTGCCCAGGCCCAGCGCAGAGTTCAGAGAGCTCAGGCCATTCGAAATTGCACCCGAGACGCCACCGCCTTTGCGCGTATCGAGCACCCGCTGCGTGATCTCGATTTGCTTTGCCAGGTCAGGGAAAACCTCGGACCGGACAGCCGCATAGGCGCCCTTGATCGCATTTTTGATGTCGTCCCAATCGCGTTCGACGTCGGAGAGAGAGGCGCGGTAGGTTTTCAAGCGCTCCAGGGCGGACTGATTCAGGTCTTCACTGAGCACATCCAGCGCCCGCTGATGATCGCCCTGATCATCGATCCCCTTGATCACCTGGTACTGCTCAAGCGTCAACAGCCCGTATTGGCTGCTGATCTTCACGGCGGCATCGGTTGCGGTATCGCCGGCATTTGCGAACGACTTGGCAAGCTCGCCCGCCCCCTGCCCAGTGATCTCACTTATTGCTGCAGCAGCTTCCGCCAGATTACGCATCTGCGTACCGCTGGTAGCCGCTCCAGACGCAAGCGACACAACCGCCTCTCTCGCGCCGGAGAGATTACCTGTGACGCGCCCGGCGCCCTCAGCCATTTCCTTAAGGCTGCCAATGGTCTGTCCAGCATCGTTCGATCCGCCGTTAATCGCGGCATTGAACTCCCGCGCCTGTTTCATTGCGTCGAGGTAGGCATAGCCGAGCGAGCCGATCACTGCGACCAACAGTCCAGCCGGGATCAGCATCGAGGCCATGCTTTTCGCTGACGCACCAGCGCCCGCACCCAGTTGGGCAATGGCACGCGCCCCGCTCCCCAGGTCACCCGATTGAAGGGCGTTGGCTAGCTGCATCACATTTTCTTGAGCCTGGCGAGTGCCGAGCCTCAACTTGTCGAACGCTGTCTCCGTCGCGGTCAGCCCAGCACGATCCTTACCGATCTTTGCCAAAGCTTCGTTGTAGCGATTGGCGTCAGTCTCGCCGAGCTTATGTAGCTCGTTAAGGGCTCGCTCGCGCTCTTCGAGCTTTGCCAGCTTGGAGGTTAATGGGTCGATTCCATTAACGGTACGCTTCAGCGCTTCGATCCGGCGGTTTTCCGCATCAATGAGGCGCTGTTTCTGTGCAAGCTCTTTGGATTCGGCCTTCTCGATCCGCTCGAAGGATTTACCGAGCCGTTCCTGATATGCCTCCTGCTGCTCAATGGTGACCAGGCCACCCTTGCGGGCTCGCTCCAGCAGACCTTCAGCCTGAATCAGCGACTCCATGCTGTCGATGTTGCCGGTCATCGCCTTATCGAGCTGGCTGATGATGGCGATTTCACTGGCGGCACTGGCACCAGCTTTTCGGCTGACATCGACCTGGCGTTCTTTTGCGCCAGTAGCCTTGTCGATACCCTGAGCGGCCTCAGCTTCAGCCTGAGCGACTTTCTTGCCGGTTCCAGCCAAGTCATCGCTGGCCTTGCTCAGCCCATCTACCGCCTTCTCCGCGCCCTCGGCAGCAGTAACCAACTTTCCAAGATCGTCAGCAGCTTTGACAGCATCAGACGACTCTACCGCAATGCCCAGGGACGTGAAGTTGGTGCTCATTTGCTTTCTCTCTGTTCCGCCATCACCTGCAGGGCTTCAGCCTCCATGCGCCGGAAGTCGCTGAAAATGGTTTGTCGCTGGCTGATCGGTACACCGCACATCCGAATCACTCCGGAGAGAACGCTGTAGTCCATGCCTGTCGCGCCGCACGCGCCTGTGCGCCATTGGGTGCTCATCGCCTCGAAGACTTTGAAGGCGTCCCAGTTGTCTGGCCAGATGCCGACTTCCTTGTCGGGGATGTCCTGGCGAGACAAACCGAAGGCCATCAGCTCAGCATCTGACGGGCCCGGTTCATACAGCGCGCGTGAGGCGCTTAGGAGTTTCCCAGGCGGGCTTCGCTGAAGGCTTCGGCGTAAGCGTTCAGCACTGCCCTGGGCGCTGAGTTGATCGAGTTGACGAGGATGCGCACGTTTTCAGGTGTGAACTTCTCTTCGATATCCCAGCCGACGACCACGTCCAGCAGTTGGTCGGCCTGCAGTGCGATCTGGGCGGCAGTGAAAGCTTTGAGGTCCATGTCGCCGACCTGCTTGCCCAGTTCGTCGTGCCGCTCGTTCCAGCCGGTGTACAGCTCGGCAAGCGCGGTGCGGTCCAGGTACTTGAACTCAAACTCAACCTTTTCGGCGTTGTACCCAGCACGCTGGATCATCACCGGCGCCTTGAAGGTCGGCTTCTGGATCAATTTGAACTTGGCCATGGATTACACCGCAGCCGCGTAACGGGCTGGGCGACCGGTCAGCGCCAGGCTGATCACACGGGTCATCAGGTTGTTACGGGACATGGTCGGGGTCGACGTGATCGACACATAGCCGTTGTAGATGATGCTGCTGCCGCCCGGCAGGTTCAGGCGAAGCAAGCGAGCCTGTTTGTCGTCGTCAGCAGCTTCACAGACGGCCACATATGGCTTGGACGGATCGTCGGCGACCGTGAAGGTCAGCGTGATCGGGTTCTTTGTGGTCGGCATCTGGCGATCATCATCGTCAGCCAGGAAGCCGAAGGTTAGGAACTGCTGATCACCACCACTGGAGTTCATCTCGGTGATCTGCGAGATCTCGGTAAATGCCGTCACCTCGCGGACAGAACCGATACCGGAGCCCGCCGGGTATTGCTGAACACTAGTGGTGTTCACGCCCTCAAGAGCAAACGTGCCGCTGGCAATTACCCCCACACGGACACCGCGACCGTCGAGGCGAGTCCAGCCGGAATTGACGGCGACTACATCGCCCTCGGCCAGGCCATGGGCTGCAGCAGTTGCGATTGCCGGATTGGCATTGGTCAGCGCAGTGAACGGGATTGCAGCGCCGTAAATCGATGCAATCTCAAGGGTGGCGCCGTTGGGCATTTGCATGGGTGTTTCCTCTTTTCATAAATGACAAAACCCGCACAGAGGCGGGTTTCGGGGGTTGCCCAACGGGCGGTTTAGAACGTGTCGGCTCGGTATTGAAACGACAGAGGCAAAGTACTTGTAGTCTCGCCCTGGATGGATGCGGCAGTGGTCATGGGCGAGCGGACGTAGACCGTGAAATCCGCTTTCGTCAGCGGCAGGTTGTTCGGGTACAGCTGTGCGATCTCTTCGGCAATCGCGCCAGCGGCGCCAGTGCCCAAACCTGACACGGTGACCACGCTGACCTGAAATACGCCCCGATAGGAGACGTGTTTGCCAGCCAAGTCTTCGCTATCGGTATTCCCGGGCATCAGGTATGCCCTCAGGTAGGTAGCCCCGCCGGCCGGTGGCGTGAATGTCACGCCCTCAAATGCGATCACCAGTTTGGGCACACGCGCGTCAGCCCAGGCCTTTAAGCGCGCCTCGAACAGACTTCGGATAATCCGGTCGCTCATGTTGAAAGCTCCGAGACAGCTTTGTTGATGTACATCTGAAACTCCGTCACGGTGATCTGTACCATTCCGGCGGGTGCCTGGTTGGACCAGCCTTCATACTCAAGCCGAGGGCCGTATGGGAGATTGTTCGTGATCCAGATCGCCCCCTTACCAATCGTAAACGTCTGGATGAGAGCTGCCCCCGCATCCCTGGTCGCGCTGCTCTTTGGATCAATGCGGTCGATGCTACTGCTGATTGCCGTATCGAAAGAAGCCTGCCAGTTGCCCCTGAAGCGACCGCCTACATAGTCCTTACCTGCAACGAGGTCCATGCCATCCTTGATCAAGCGCCCAGGCTTTAGGCGGCCATTTTTGGTGAGGTTCGCCGGGTCGTTACGTAGCTCTGTATTCAGCTTTCTAACTTCTTCGTTGTACTGAGCTGCGGTGGCGTTGACCGCCCAGAGCTCTGGGTTACCAACTGGTGACCGATCGATAACGGAAGTCAGAAGGTCGATGGCGGTCTTCTTGACCACCTCTTCAAGGTCGCTCTTGGTCTTTTCGGAGAACTCCCTGATGTCCAAGCTGAAGCTCATTTTCTGGCCTGCACACTGAAGCCGACGGCGATGCCGGCATAATCCCATGGGTCAACGTGCTGAACCGTGTAGGTGTCGCCATCGAAGGCGATCTTGTCCAGCGTCACCGGCTGTGGCGCGTCTGCGCCATCCAACAACACCGGGGAGATCAGAATCTTGACATCGCCCTGCTTGATCAGTGATCCGTCGATGTCTTGCTGGCGATAGTTTTGGCGAAGCCCTGAGCCGTCGAATTGCTCCGTGAGTACCGGGCTCCCGCCGACCTCGGGGTCGTACTCGCCGGTCGTGACCCGAATCAGCGAAAGCTCAAGCCCCTTGCCGCCCCTGGATCGCGGGGCGAGCATCCTTACCGCACTTGCTTTTGCCCGATCATAGATATCTGCCATCAGCTGCGTACCAGGTTGACCTGACTTGAGGATTCCAACAGCCCGGCGAACTGGGCATACGACTGTCGTGTTGACGCCGGCTTGCTCACCGCCTTGCTGGCGACAGCAAACGTGGTGCTGATCGGCCCAACCGTTTCGGAAACAACGGCTCCCGTTTTGGTTTCGGGGGCGACCAGGTCATCGGCATGGATCTCAGCGGCCAAGGCCATCTGGCCTGCCTTGATCTGTGGCGGGATCTCGTCGAGGCGCAACACCCAGCCCTGACGCTTGACCTCGGCCCGCGGCCAGGCCAGTGCCTGGTCACGGTTCACAGCCTTGCCCTTCCATGGCATCGCATCCATTTGCAGGGCGGCGCGGCGTAGCAGGGATTCCTGCGCCACCTCATCAGCGGGGATTGTTTTGCCGAAGTTCGTGGCATAGGTGACCAGTTCGGCGGCCGTTGCGAAGCTATCGGCGCCTGGCACCACCTTGCCGTTCTCGATCACCAAAGCCATATCAGACCTCTTTCCAGCCGAGACGCTTGTGATCGTCCAGGCAGGACGGGTGAACATGCAACTGTTCGCCACCCTGCTCAACCTTCACCAGGCCGGTGTAGTCCAGCTCATCATTTTCGACGACAGGCTTGTCTTTCGACTTATTCGCCGCAGCCTCGTCAGCGAGGCGTTGAGCATCTGCCGCAGCCAAATCAATCGCGTCCTGTGCGCTTTTGCTCCAGTCGACACGCTCCTGCTCGCCCAGGACCTCAAAAGCCTCTGCACTCAAACCGCTGAGCTCGATAGCCTTGGCCAACAGCGCCTTTGCCGCCTTCTGTTCTTTCGTCAGTCCAGCCATTGTCATTCTCCAGAAACAACGCAGGGGCCGAAGCCCCTGGTTGTCGTTGTGATTGAATTACCCCAGCAGCAAGCTGATGTGCTCATCCTTGATCGCGCGGCAGCCCCAGGCCAGACGGACGTGGTAGGCCGTTTGCAGGAACTGGCGGTAAACCGCGATCTCGAACGACAGGCCGGTCAGCGGGTCGGTGATGGTGATCACGTCGTCCGCCGAGTCGCCGCCCTCAGGCATTGCTGGGGCACGGGTGGCCAGTACGATCGCCGAGCGGGCAAACGCCACGTTGGCGGTATACGAGTTGCCCAGCGTCAGAGCGTTGCCGGTCGGGATGACGATCTGCGAGCCGGGCTTATTCAGGGTGAGCGTGCCCGGGGCCGCAACGCCGGTACCGACGACGTACTTGTTGTCGCCGTCAGCGTCGAAGGTGGCGATATCACCCGCCAGAACAGTACCGGTACCAGTCGCCAGGGCGATGTTGGTCGCACCGATGGCAGTGGCACCGCTGGTGACGTACGCGGCACCGGTGCCTTTGACGTGTCGGCCCACCTGGTGGGAATGACGGATCGCCATGTTCATGATGCGGTCTGTCATGCCGTTACGCAGCATGTCGCTGGAGCCCGCCTCGTTGACCTTGAACAGACCAGATTGCTTGCCGCGCATGTTGCCGATGGCGGAGTGCCCCAGGACCAGCTGCAGGTCGTTGGTAGGTGCGCCGTTCTGCTCCAGCACACCCAGGACGCCTGCGAAGTCGGAAAGATCTGCCGCTGTACCGAATGGGGTGGTGCCAGCGGTGCCGAAGGCGCGGGAAGCGTTCCGATAAGCCTCAAACCACAAGTCCTTCTCGATCTCGTTCACCAGAGTCCGCATTGCTTGGTAGAAGCGATCGGCCTGGATAGTCGAGAAGGTGCCAGCATTCTGCAGACCCCGGGTTTGCTCACCGTTCCAGCGAACCGGAACATGCTTGCTCTTAGTGATAGCCACTGCAACGTTGTCGACAGCGGTATCACCAGTGTCAGGAGCGGTTACGCCAGGGATGTTATCAGCCGCAGATTCTGCGCTGGTGATCGGGACCAGTACGTCCTGACCGATAGCGGCCCTGGCAACGGACGAGTCACGGGATACCGCAGGAATGAAGCCCGTCAGCTCTCGCGAGATTACGTCCAGCGCTTCGTACAGGTCCGGCACGAGGCCGTTAAGGGTGCTCGCCATTTTGGCTTTCTCCACAAAAAAACCCGCTCAGTGGCGGGCATTGATTACTTGCCGGGCAACACCCGGCGGCTTTGGTTAGTCAGTTACCAGGCCGCCATTGCGTGCGTGATCTGCTTTGGCGGCAGGATCAAGCGCATCAAATGCGGCTCGCGGAAGGGTCTTCTTATCGCCACCCTTACCGCCATTGTTCGGAGCACCGCCGCCGTTGGCACCGGAGCCCTTCAGAATGTTGTCGCGGTACGGGTAGCGCTCGACCAGGGCTTCCAGCGCCTCGTCGAAGTCAGCCAGCTCACCAGGACGGGCGCGGCTGTAGATCTTGTTACCATCATCGCCATAGGCCACGACCTTGCCATCTTCGACCTTGAAGGCTCTGCCGAAGGTGTTTTGCAGCATGTCGGGCAGAACGGCAATCTTGTCGGTGACGAACTTGGAGCGGCCGAAGGCGCCACCGATCTTCTCTTGGTAGAGAATATTGGTGGTGGTATCACGCTCGGCAGTGACGGCCTTAACCTGCTCTGCGAGCGCAGTAACCTGGGCCTTGAACTTTTCTTCAGTGGCGGCGATTGCAGCGACCTTGATCTCTTCAACCTTGCCAGCTTGAACCAGCTGGCCGGCGTCGAGGTTCGCAACGGTCGCAATGGCGGCGCGAGCCTTTTCAGGATCTTCGATTCCCTCAAAAGCCTTGGCTCGGGCCTCCGCAGCCTCTTTGGCCTCACGGTGCCCTTTGGCTTCGGCGTTCAGCGCGGTGATTTTGGATACAGCCGACGGCGCATCAAACGCCACGTCCTTTCCGTCATCGTGTGTGTAGACCGGCTTTCCATCCTGGACAACTACATGACCTTGGTCGTCGAGTTTCAGTTTCATCGCTTAATCTCCGGGCATCCGCCCATCTGGTAGGCCATCCGACCCGGTGCGGCGCTATCCATCCGGATTCGCGCCCATAAAAAAGCCCCGGCAAGTGCCAGGGCCTCGGTGAAGAATTCATTTATCTGGCATTCTCGATTAGGATTGCCGATCACTACAGCGCAGGAGTTGCGCTGTATGTACAAGGAATAGAAAAGTTGCAAGACACTCAGCACAGCACAATCACCAACGAAGTACCCGCTCACACCGAAAAGCCTTCGATTGGCAGTCACTGGGCAACAGCAGTTGCTCTGCTTGGTGTATTGCTCACGTTCTCTGCTGGCCTGCTTACCTGGTATGCGAATACGCAAGCAACCAAACAATCCGTTGCCCAAAGCTGCATTCAGAGGCTGGATAAGCAAGAGCTAATGATCAGAGAGAAAGCTGACTTACTTCTAAGTAGCATTGCAGCCTTCGGAAGCAACACTACAGACCCAGACCTTACCGACTCCGACTTCCGGCGCCTTGGCGGGAAAGTCACTGAGAGCGCGATGCGATTTACTGCTTATGCCTCGATCGAGCTGACCGGATCTGCAATGTATCTTGCCGGCGTCATTCAAATAGGGCTAATGGCCAAGACACCAGCGCAACAAGAGGAGGCCATCAAACTGGCAAGCACCGCAATGAAGGGGTGGACAGAGAGTTATTTTTCACTCATGAGCGACTTTGAGAAGCGTAGAATCGTCTGTTTAAACTAAATAACTACCCTCTCGCCCTGAAGCAGGCAACCAACGCATATCAGGGTCTTCGTCCCACCAGTCGGCTTGCCATTCTTCATCAGCACACCAATCTTAGTTTCGATCACCTCACGCCCGCCACAGCGATGACATTGAATCATCGTCGCCGGCTTGGGCATCGCACGTACGCGCTTACGCACCTGCTCCGCCGGAGTGTCCGGAGCTGGCGTACCATGAATGAGGTGAAGCTTGGGTTTGTCGGTCATGCAGCCATCTTAGCGAATGCCTGCGCGTCGTGCTGCTTGATCTGCTCCAGGGTCAGCCATTCACCGGTTGGCGAGTAGAAATCCTCAAGGCTCTTGCCGCCCTTGTAGAGTTGGTACCGCATCGGTCCAAGCACCTGGGCCTTGCGGGCGTCCGACTGTCGATCAAACCAAGTCCCGTAAGTCGTATCCCCCGGCACCTGGCCATCCATACTCGCTCGTTGACTTGGCGTCATCTCGTCAACCGGAATACCGAGCTCTCGCCATGACTTGGTTCGCGGCGTTGAAGTGCTGCGACAGCAGAAGTGAATCCGCCCCGGGCCTTGCAGCCACGGTACCTTGTGCCCTATCGGTTTGTGCGTACCGACCTCATACGAAAGCTTGTCCCGGATGATGCAGTCGGTGGAGGTCTTCGTGTCCAAGGTGCTGAGCCAATCTTCGGCCTTCAGGATCTCGCTGTTTGCCACGTTGAACTGTTCGCGTGCTGTGGCCGCTGTGTGGCTCACCGCTGTCTGCACGACTGCTGCCAAGTCTTTACGGGGCCGCTCAAGGAAGCCATCGGCATAGCCGGCCGCCCTGGTGCCACGAATGCTGCGAATGATCTGGTCGGTGGTTCTGCCCTCCAGGTAGCCGGATCGGATCGCATTGCGAACCTTGACCATACGCTCGGTGCCTACCTGCTTTCCCCAGTCACGCAACAGGCGCCCCTGGAATGGCCGCGACATCGCCGCGGCGTAGGCTTGCTCCCCACTGATACCAACGAGTGGGATGCGAACAAGGACAGGCTCCGGAAGGGCCGTCTGAAATAATGTCTGCTGCCAGTTGGTTTCATAGCTGGCGAGCTCCTGCAGGTCAGCCTCAAGGGCCTTGAACACCTCATCGTAAGCTTGTGCATTGACTGCCCTCACCTCGTCCAGCAGCAACTCCAGGCGCTCAACCGTGAAGGATTCAGCTGGCATCCGCTCGAGTGCCTCGGTCAACGCAGCCGAAAGACTGGCATCCGACCGATTCAACTGAGCGATGATGCGCCGCACCACGCCAAGCTTGTACTTCTCCAGCGACACAGCGTGAGCGATGTGCTCGTCCTGAAGAATCTCGTTGACCGTCGCCATTTAGAGAACTCCGAGCGCTGGCCCCTGGTCGGCGATCTTCTGTTTCTCGACCTCCCACTCAATATCATCTGAGACCACGCCGCGGCGCTTGTACTCATTGAATAAGGTTTCGTCAGAGAGCCGGCCTTGGGTTGCCATGTTGAGCAGTAGTGGAAGAGTCGTTTCCGGTGCGAAGTCCACGTCGAAGTTGCCATTCACCTTAACGTGGCCGCCTTCCTTCTCCCCCTTCCAGAGCGCGAAATACTGAAGCACCTGGTCAAGCGTGTCTTCCAACTGGCCAGCCATGGTTTGCAGCGGGCTCATTTCCTGAGCCGCCTCTTCCTCAGCCTGTGTTGCAGTCTTCGTGGACTGCTTGTCCTTCTGAAGCAACTTCGCACCAGCAATGCGCATCTGATCTTCAAGGTCTTCCAGTGACTTGCGGCCAGCCTCAATAGCGGCGCCGGAATGCTCCACCCACTTCATGTCGCCGCCGGCAGGCAGCTTGGTTGCGGAGCTGGTTCCGACCTTAAGTTCAAAAGCGTCGTCGTCGATACCGGAGATCATAAGCATCGGCACCCGGGCGACGTGCAGGATGTTGTCCTGATCGCTCTGGGATTGCCAGTGCTTCTTGTTGAGGTGTGCCAGCTCAAGCAAAGGCGGCGTTGCGGTCATGAAGCCCGTGCGCTTGGTGTAGAAGGTAGCCAGCGGAATCACAGAGAGCGTGTTCGTTCCCTCATCAGTCTTGGTCCATTCCTTCTTCCCGTTGCCGTTGTCGGTCTTGCGGTACACCTTCCACCCGCCAGGAATCAACACCCTGATCTGCGAGATGATGGTCACACCGAAATCGCCTTCGCGTTCTTCGACTGCCTCCGCATACCAGAACTGGGACAGCGAGCATTCGCCGCCCTTCTCTTCGGTGAGCCAGCCAATCACCTGCTGGGGATGGATCATCACTGCGTATGGGCGAACGCCAGCGGCTTTCTCGTCCGCCGCTGTGCGGACAACAGAGTTGCCCCGCTCGTCTTTCGTCTTCGGGTAATCCGCAAGCACATGGCAAAGGCCATGGGAAAGCCCGTTGGTGAACAATTGCTGAGCCCAAACCTGCAGGTTATTGCCCTGTCGGTCGAAGTTCTGTGCATAGGCCTTGATCGACTCAGGCACATCCTCGCCTAGCGCGATATGTTCTGCGAAGACTCGGCCCTTCATGTTCTGGACAGTCTCGCTGAACGCAGGGAGTAGCGTGGATAGCGAGAGACGCTCCTTGTAAGCGTCATCGTCTTCCTTAGGCCACTTCGGCAGGTAGGTCTTTCCCGCCAATTGCATCGCCTTCGTTCCGCCCATCAGCGCGTCAACAAGAGCCCAGTCTTCGCGCATGGCGTCTACTGCCGGTAGCGTTTTGCTTGGGTCATTGCTCATGGGGATCACATTCTCAGGTTTTCAGTAGATGCGGTGCGCTTGATGCACGGCCACTCAACATCGATGCAATAACCGATAGCTGTAGTGATGTGCTGATAGTCGTTTTTCTGATCTTCCTGGAACGTAGAGCCGGCCTGAAGCTGAACCGTGCTCAAGCCTTTATGGCACCAGGGAGCGGTAACAGGATTGATGAACAGGCTGGTTTCGCCTGAAGCGGTCAAGATCTTCGCCCTGACAGCATTCTGCCGATCCTTGATGGCTGGGTGGGCAGGCTTGACCTTGCGCGTGTACGTCCAACCATTGGCCTTCAGCACGCCCTCGATGTCGGTGTAGTCAGACGCGTGGCCGTGCTTCTCTCCCGCCTTGCCTGCCGGGTCGCCGTAGATCAGGACATGCTTGTTCTTGTGGTCCTTGAACTTGTCGACGAACTCAGTCGCCGACTGCTTCGATACCGCGCTGATCAGCACGATCTCATCCAGCAGATAGAGGTCTTTGCCGTCGTTACGCCGGACCCCGATCGCTGATGACAGAGGCGTGAAGTTCTGGTCGTGCATCCACATCAGTTGCTCATGCGGTTCGATGACGGCATTCGTGGTGTTGGCCTTGCTGTAGTCCTCGTAGATCCGGCCAGACGCTGTTTCGAACGAGGCTTCAAACTCTTGCTTGAACTGCTTGGCCGACATAGCCCGCTTCATTGCGTCCATCACGTCAGACGGCAGGATCTCGGCTGACTTCCAATGGAACACCCGGAAATTCGGGTCTTTGCCTGACTCGGCCTGCATGCACAGGTCGTAGTAGTGGTTCAGGCCGTCAGGTACGCCGAGCAACCAGCACCAGGCACGATAATCCGGCATGGTCGGGTTGACGGTGTTCAACGCTGGGAGAATGTTGGCCTCCCAGGCATCCGGTTTGATGTCGGCGAACTCATCGATGCCACCACCGGTCCACGGGATGCCCTCGATCCGCTGCGGCTTGTCCAGGCCGATGACATGGATCTCGCTACCGTTGTCCAAGTAGATGATCAGGTCCGACTCAGAAGGCCGGCGGCTGTGCATGCAGCTCAGCGTGAAGGCCTTCAGGTCATCCCAGAAGATCTTCTTGGCCTGGGCGTGGGTGGGCGCCGCGGCGAAGTACATGCCGGTGTAAGCGGATGCCTGCTTAACGAGGAAGCGTTTGAACCGCTCTGTCTTGCCGCTACGGCGCCCAGCCGGCACCAGAGGGAATCGAATGCCTTCCGATACGGCCGCCACCAACGCGAGCTGCACCGGGTGATCCTTCAGCGGATACCAGCGGGACAGCTGGCGGTCCAGCATCAGGTTGCCAGTGTTCGCAATCATGACGGCAACCTCGCGATCAGGTCAGCCAGCAGCTGGGCGTTTGAGTTGCCGCCGCCCTTCTCTATCAGCTTGAGCTCAGCCTTACGCTTCTCGATCTCAAGCCGTTTGATTTCTTCATCCAGCGACTTGTCAGGCTCAACGCGTCGATTAACGTATACGTCACCGGTTTCTTTGGCGGCCTGCTCATAAAGCTGGGCCGTCAGCGCCAGGTTACGCATGGTCTCGGCCTTCTCGGCAAGACGCCCCAAACCACGAAGCCGATACGCACGGTTCGCGATGGGAATATCGGTAGTTTCTTCGCGGAACCTCTTGCGGGCCGCATGGAAAAGGTCAACCCAAGTCTTTCCGAGCTTCTGCCCGGCAAACTTCGTCGGGTCATGCGTTTCGCACTGCTGGCGGGTGATCTCGATCCCGAATTCTGTCTTGACCGCTGCCACCACCTGAGAGGGCGTATCAAAGCAGGCCAGAGCCTGAACTATGAAGGCTTTGACCTCGCTTCGTAGTACTGCCATATGGTCGTCATCCGTCAATACCTGTCATGGAATCAGGCCGACTTGAGCAGACAGGTTCCGCAGGCCCTCGATATGTTCAATTTCCCCACCTCGGCAGGACTGTTTGCAGCATTCACCAACGCTTGAACGTCAGGGCTTGCACCGTAGCGGCGGACCACACCGACGAACTCCTCGACGTCGTGGCTCTGCAGCTTGATCTTCGGTGCACCGTCTTGGGTGAATGCTGGTTGACCGTACTTATCGGTCGCGTGAGCCAGGTGATACAGCTCGTGTTCGATCAGGGCGCAGAACTCAAGGTCGCTGCACTGGGCGCAGTAGTCAGCAGCCAAGGTGATGATGAAGGCAGGAACATCGCCGAACCAATCACGCATCTGTTGCTCCATCCGGGCTTTCTGCCAACCGCCAGCGCGGAACGCTACCTGTTCGGCCTGGCCCAGGACTGTACGGCCCTGCTTCTCGAAGCTCGTCGATGCCCACATGATCCGAATATCAGCATCCAATAGGTGGGCGTGGTCTTCGTTGTGAATGCTGCCGGTGTCTGCAAGGACCTCGACCTGGAGCCACTCCCATACCTCGGGAGCTGGAGCCAGGCGGATACCGAAGTCAGAAAGCTCTGACAGCTCAAGCAACGCGCCTGACGGCATTGGTCTGTTCATGTGCCCTCCCTGGCGCACCTATTCCGTTGATACTCAAAACGGTGACGCCGGTCTATTGAGGCGCTCTCTAGCGTCGGGCACACTTCTACGGACTCATCGAAGAAAAAGGAATTTAAAGATGCCATTCTCACTGGAAGAAAGAACCGCCCTGCTCGCCCTAAAGGGCGTAGGACCAACCGTCATCACTCGGCTTGAGCAAATGGGTATCGAATCGCTCGCCGAACTCCGAAAATCAGATGTTGGTGACATCCTGGCTCAAGCATCCGCGGCATTAGGCTCGACGTGCTGGAAGAACAGCCCTCAAGCCAGAGCGGCCATCACTGCTGCAGTCGAGCTTGCGAGGGACTCAGCAGAACACAGCCCCACCCGATAGGCTCGTTCGATCGCCTCCAGTCGGGTTGCTTGGTTGTCATGGATTTACTCTGATACTTGAAATGGTGGCGGGTTGCCGGTATTGGCGAGGATCACGGCTTGGAGCCAGTCCCACACTTCTGGTGCCGGCTCTAAACGAATGCCGAGATCAGATAGAGGACACAGCTTCAACATCGTTGCAGACGGAAATGGTCTCTGCATTCCGCCTCCCCTAACCTCACAGCGAACTTTTGATTACCTACTATCATCACTTGACGATCTGACATGCGTGCCCAGCTTGGCAAGGAGCCCAATCGAAATGGAAATTTACCTACTGAAGCTGATATTCATATCTATCCCCACGCTGCTCCTGGTCCTGTATATCACCCTCGGTGTATTCGACCACCTGAGACCAGCGGGGGCCGTCTTGGGGCCATGGAAAACGTTTTTTTACACAGGAACGCTCGGCGCGGGTGCGGGAGTATCCATTGTGTTTGTCATTTGGTTTTTACTCGGGAAAAACTATCCAACCAGAGTCGAAATCTACGTCGTCGCCGCATCGTTTTTGAACGCTTACCTCTATACCGCTACCGCTTTAAACGTGAACGTCCGCAATCTTGCGAATCGGCGTCAAACACGTAGCTCTACCGCTACTTCGCCAGAGCCACCCTCTCCCGTCTAAAGGCATTGCCTTCAAGGTCAAGCGGGGTGCTTGGCTGTCATAGATATTGTTGATCTTGATAAAAGCGGTTGAGTGAGTGACTGTTAAGGTTTTCAGTAGGAGCAGCCCAAATGAAACAGCGCT
Source organism: Pseudomonas sp. (assembly GCF_050739995.1). Taxonomy (GTDB): domain Bacteria; phylum Pseudomonadota; class Gammaproteobacteria; order Pseudomonadales; family Pseudomonadaceae; genus Aquipseudomonas. The sequence goes on from NZ_JBOICG010000037.1 coordinate 31,495, forward strand.
ACGAGATTCAGGAAGACAAGGGTCTTGAACGTGGAAAATGGACCGGCAAGGTTACATACACGGTCTTCGACATGCTGAGCGTCAACTTCCCCAAGGAAGTGCTTACTCATCAAACTGCGGAAGCCGCTCAACTACACTGCAATCGTTTAAATGACGAGCACGCAGCCAGTCTTTAACCTAAGCAGTTGGAGCCCTCATGAGCAGCCCACGCGCTGTGCTTAGTTCCGCGCCACGATTTGGCGCATTCGAAAACGTGGCGCGGATTACTGCCCAGCCCCACGAGTCGGAAACTTAAGTTCCGATACTCGGTCGGCAATATCGGCCAGCTTCTTGACGCCCAGGAATCCAATGAACACCCCGGCAGCCGTTGCCAGGTTCTGCGGTAGGCCGAAGTACTCAAGGACCGGAATCAAGCCAATCGTGATCAGGGTGCAGATTGCCGCCTCAAGTAGCGCCTGACGACGAGTGCCGCCGCCATAGATGATCCTGATACCAGCCATCAAGGCAGATAGTCCTGCGGCATAAAGCGTCGGCGAATGCTGACTCAGCCATGCAAGCACGATGAGCCAGGTGTCTGGTTTGTCTGGCATGTTGGACATCTCTGTTCCTCCCCGTCAGGGAGTTAGGAATACAGCAGGCCATGACCTGCAGATTTGAATCAGCCCCAGCAGCACTCACAGCTCAGAGCGATGAGTGTGGTGGGGCTGAAAACGAAAAAGCCCAGCGTGATGGCTGGGCTCTATTACGCAAGGAGATAGAAAATCATGGAGTCCAGTAAGCAATCTTGCCGCCTGCACCAACAGCTATAAATTTGCCATTGCCGTAGGCGACGCTCCGGATATCGGTTCCTGCGAAAGTGTTGGCTTGCTGAACCCAGCCGATCCCATCCTCGGAAACGGCTGTCTTGCCGCCGTCGCCGACAGCTACATACTTGCCATTACCGTAAGCAATGTCGCGGATAATGGTTCCACCGAAACTGGTGTCTTCAACAGCAGTCCAGCTAAGCCCATAGGATGAATATGCCATCTTGCCATCCGCACCAACGATAAACATTTTGCCGTTGCAAAGCTTCATGGAAAAGATGGTGCTAGTGCCGAAGGTGCTGGTTCTGGGAGTGAAGTTTTGCGGATTATCCGTCGCCATCTTCACAGCGCTAAGCAGCTTCCCATTCGATCCCGCAACCAACACAAAACTGTCAATGACGTTGACGCAGTACACAGTCTCGCTAGGAGTGAAGGTCGTAGTGCGCTCCACCTGGCCTGACCAATCGCCATAACGGGAAAAGACTTTACCGTTAGACCCAACCAGGATCCAGGTCGTGTCGTTGCTGTTAATTGCCCGATAAAACACAATGCCTTGCAAGTCTCCGGACGCGCGAACAGTTGCCGTAAGGTCTGTCCAAGCCCTTTCAGGGTGTGCTGTGCTGCCGAAGATCAGATTGCCGGATTGAGAAAGGGCTTGAAGCGATGACCCAATACCGTTCCAGTACAACTCGTTGATGACCTTCCCGCTATCAGAGGTGAGGGCGCCCTGAATCTTGGTCCACGCTGTACCAGTTGCGCTTCCGCCGACAAGCTGAGTGGTTGAGGGAAGACCGTTGCCACCAGCCGCATAAAACTTGCCCTCTGCAAAAACCACGCGCCGAAGCATGCCGGTGTTATCCACCGGTTGTACTTGAGTCCAAAGATCTTGCAAGGTTTGAGACGCCGAGTTTGTGTTTTCCATTTTAAACTCCGTTACTTAGCTGATTTAAGTTCAGGCCTCTGTATTGGGCGTATGGCGCTCATAGGCGATTGCTTGAGGCTCGTGGCCTTCTGGTTGTTGGACCAGAGAAACTACTACTTACGGCAGCAGGTCGTAGGTCACGTAAGCCGTACCGCCGCCATTCTGCGTCATTGCTACCCACAGACCCTGGCCGGCAGGAATGGTCACAGAGAACGGAAGAGTGGAAGAACCGTTAACGGCGGACAAGATAACGGGCACGTTGGTGACCCAGCGCCCTTCCGGAATGGTCGTGCCGGTGCTAATAAATCCGTCCCCAGCGGGGCTGATCATCGTAGCTGTTCGAATTACAGCGCCATTTACGTTCTGTGCCGGAGTGAAGATTGCCTCGGCGTAGCTGGTTGCGACCGATTTGAAACGGCTGCCGATTTGTACTGGTTCCATTTTTTTACCTATTGAGTCGAATGATTTTTCGCGGAGAATTCCGCTTTCATGTCGCTCAAAGGCGATCCAGTTGAGCTCTTGGCTCTGAGATTTGAGGCTTAAGCGTTTCGGTAAGCATTCGCTACGTCGTAGCCCGACCACGTCAGCTGATAAAGCTGCACACCATCTACGCCAAATCCGGCGTACTCGACATGGCCGGCATCAAGCAATAGCTTGAGATGCGCGTACTCGAGCTCATTGCCGTTCCGGCCGAACTTTTTCTTGAAAACTGCCAGGGCATCGATGCCACCGGTTGGTGCGACTTCGCGGAAGCCTTCAAGAATGCCTTTAACAGTGTTGGTGTAACGGTCCATGTGTTTCTCCTTAGAGTTGTCCCAGTCGGCCCTATGCCGAAAGGGGATCTGCCGTGCTAATCGCTGGCAGTTCGCTCAAAGGCGATTGCTCGAGGCTCGTGGCCTTCACATGATTCAACGTCCCGCATCGGGAACATTTGATCTGGAGCTCTGTAAACCCACCCGTACGGGCGAGAAGTCTTTTGCAATTACCGCATCTGAATTCTTTCAACATCTGCAAATTCCTTTTGCATTGTCTTCCCTATAGGATCGAACAACAGGGGGCTTACATTCGTGCCCCCCTATCTCCGCCGTACGTACAGCCCCATGTACGGCGACTCAAGTTATGTGGCTGATCGATTTCGTATCCAGTGAGCGTGACGCACCGTGCTTTACGCACAAACTCAGGAGTACTTTTCGTTCAGCGCATACAAGATCGCACAGGTTTCTGAATCGAGTATCCCGTCATAGTTTTCGGGGCGAAAGTGCAGTTGAAATGCCCGTACCAGAGCACCAAAAAACACATCGGAAACCGGTGTTTCAATGCCATAGCCATACTGGGAAAACGCCTGAATAACCTGCTCGCGTTCGGGAGTTCCGTCGGTGAATTGCTGAAGGTATTTGTCTTTCACTGACTCTTCGTACCAGGCGCCAATACCAGCCTTGGCGAGGTCTTTCCAAGGAAGCTTCGGTCCCGGGTCTGACTTGCGACCGACCGATATATCAGAATGGGCGACCACGTTTTTCGGCGACATATCCGGGTAACGTTGCAGGATGTTCTTCGCCAGTTGCTTGAGGGCTTTGATTTGAGAAGCCTCATAGCCGGGAAACGTGAACACACCGCCGACGTCCGTGGCCTGATTGACGATCTCGATACCGATAGAGGTGTCGTTCAAGCCTGAGCGGCCGGCCCACTGGCTGACACCTGCATGCCACGCCCGATCCTCTTCAGCCACCAAACTGAAAATTTTCTGCCCTTTAAAACCCGCCGACTTGTAGCTCGGATCAGTCGGATCAGGGATTAGGTAATGGGCACTTGCAGCCCCGGTGGTCAAAGACTTGACCGAGCCAGAAAAGTCCATAGCGGTGTAATGCAACACCAAGAAACGCACACGTTTCCCGTAAGGTTCCAGAGTGCGATAAGAGTTGTAGTCAATCGTAAACATAGTGCGTACCTCTTTCCTATAAGTCCTTTAGGTATTACGCAGCACAAGAGCCTTGAATTACTCGCAGACTAACTCTGCGATCTAGGCTCTTCTCTGAGCATTAGAGTTCCATCTCTATTCGTATGCCCTCCAAACAGCCCCAGTCCTGTCGCACTATTTTGCATTCTTGCAGACGCAAAAAACCCCGCTTAAAAGCAGGGCTGGCAGAGCAAGTTGCCGTAGGCAAAATACTCAATATGGGAAAATAATGCCCTCAGCCGTGCGGGAAGTCAAGCGGCCTCTTTCATCTTGTAAATTATCCCACCAATTGGACTCAGTGCTTTGGCGTCAATGTCGTAGCAGGAGTCGAAGCAGAGCTGCACAAAAGGCTCCCAATCTCTCCCCCAGGCAGCAGATGGGAGCTTGATGCCGTACTCCCCCTCGATCCATGCACGAAAGATCTCTGGCTTGATGAGCGGATCAGGGTTTGAAGACTGCCCGCCTTGGTGCATATATCGATACCGGCGAAACACTCCCTTTGCGACGTACGCGGCACGCTCACGCTTGCAGGCAGTCATGCGCTCTACCCGAGAACACGCCAGGTTGAAAACCGCCTCTTCCGCCTCCTCCCGATCATCATCGGTCGGCTCTGCCGCATACATGGCGTTGCCGAAGGCCCGCAACTGGTAGTGGAGACGCGCTATCGCCGACTGGATGTGGCCAGCTAAGGCCCCGTGCACCGCATGATTTGCCGTAGGCCCCCGCTCACTACTCTGCACCACCACCCCAAGTTCCGCGGCATCTGAGGACTGACCCGGCGCTGGGTTGTAGTTACAGTCATGCCACGCTTGGCGCGCTGAGTTTATCTTCATGCTGCAGCCCTCTTCAGTTCTCTGGTCTTTGCCCGGTACTCGGCGGTAATAGCTTTCAGTTGCTCGATGGTTTCTTTGCGTGGCTCGTGGTCGGCTTCCAAGGCATCGACAGCTTCCAGGCCAATACGGGCGATCAGCCCAGTACGAAAACCCTGGGAAACCGTCTGGCCTTTGCGGGCGAACTTGGACGATCCAGCGTTACAGCTTTTGCACTGCAACCAGATGTTGGTAGGCACCAGTCTCAGCTCAGGCCGGGCGCCCTTACCCATGAAATGCCCCGCATCAAAAGCCCCGCCGGTTTTCCAGCCCTGGGCGTGGAGTATCGATTCCTGCGATTCGCCGCAACTGATGCAGCCGCTGCCGATGCTCAGCTCGTAGGTGCGCCGGTAGTCACGCACGGCCTTCTCCGCATCCTTCATGTGGTCTGCGCGACTCTTTAGGGCCTCCTTGCGCACCTTGATCTCCCGGCGCCCGGCCAGTGCCAGCGACTTTTTCTCCCTGGCCTTCTGCACCTCGACGACGGCCAACGCGCACTTCGGACTGCACACCGCCTGCCCGAGGCGTTGCGGGACGAATGAGGCCCTGCATGCTGGGTTCTTGCAGGTCTTGGGCTTGGGCTGCTTGGCTGGCAGGCTCATACAGACTCATCCTTTTGATTGCCAATACCCAGGACTTCAACCCGACGATTGATTGCAGCCCGCGATCTCCCAAGCTTCATGGCGATTTCATAGCGCGACTCACCGTCACCGACCATCTTCTTGAGGGTGCGGGTATCTTCTTGCGTCCAGAGGGATCGACCCTTGGATGCGAGACGCTTTGTCTCAGCCTGATCTAGAGCGTATTTTTGAGTTTGCGCGGTACCTCTTTTTTCTTTTCGAGATTCCTTGTCCTTTTTGTTTTTCGCTCTAGCTTCGGGCGTGCCAGTTCTTTCGTTCTTCCAGAGCCGCATGCATTCGCAGCAGCCGTTGGTGCTCACGTAGCGTTCGAAATGCCCACGCTTACACTCATCGCCGATATAACGTGCGAGGCCTTGGGCCTTTGCTTGGTCTCGAGTCATGCAACCTCCTTGAATGCTTCAAACTCTGCCATTTCTGTCAGTCGCTCTTCCGTGAGCGTTGGCCAGTCATTCAGCACCAGGTACGCGCAGCACTGGCGCCAAAAGTCTTGGAATGTCTCCTCCCCCATCGAGTCGTAGGAAAGGCTTCGGGGTGTCTTGCGAGTGAGCTGGCCCAGGCCGGGGATGTCGAATGCTTCCTCGTCGCAGTACACGCCCGACTCCAGTTGCAGAGCCTTGATGGCGTCATGGGACTGCTTGCCGGAGAACCGGTCGATGTTCTGGCTCAGCACCCGGCCCAGGCCGTGAACCAAACCATTGAACCGAGGGTTGCGCGGTTGCTTGAGGTCGGCGCGGATCTTGGTATTGATCCGGAAATCCCGCTCGCGGAGGATCGACCGGTCGGCGTCGGAGGACGGCACGAACGCAGCCACCTCCTTGCCGGTTGCAGGATCGACCAGACGGCGCAGCACCAGGTACACGGGCATTGGGCGAGGCTTTGCCGGCCTGGTCATGTCAAAAGCCCTCTTTTCCGCGCTGCGATTCCCAATCGAACGGGACCACGATCATTCCCCCCTCGCGCAGGCGATCGACGCAGCGCTCACCCATGGCAGCCGGTAGCTGGTGCGCATCGAGGTTGGAGATCACCACCGTCGGCCGTTCCTGCTCGTACCTGCCATTGATGATTGCGAACAGGGTCGTCAGCTCAAAGTCGCTTGGCTGCTCTTTGCTCACGCCAACCTCGTCCAGCACCAGCAGGTCGGGGTCGATCAGGCTCGACAGAATCTCGGCTTCACTGCGTTCGCTGTGCTTGTCGTAGGTAGCTCGGATCGCCTGCAGAATTGCGCCGACAGTGCGGTACACCGCTGTGCGTGACGTGTTGTGCAGCAGCTCATTGGCCATTCCAGCGCCGAGGTGCGTTTTCCCTGTCCCCGGCTTGCCGATAAGCACCATGCAACGACCGGTCTTCAGGATCTCGTCGAATATCTGCACGTAGTGCTGACAGAACCGGAGGGCTTTGCGCTGGCCTTCGTTACCGGCCTGGTAGTTGCCCAGGGTGCGAGCGGTAAATCGCTTCGGGATCAGCGCATCGCCCAGCTTGCGAGCAAGCGCCATTCGGAGCTCCATCGCCTTGTTGGCCTGCTCGGCTGCCTCGGACTTCTCCCGCGAGATACGACTGCACTCAGGGCAATTGCTTTTCAGCTCCCGGCCTAGCACCGAGAAGACCTTCTGCTCATAAACGCCATGGGTTTCGCAGTCAGCAGGCTGGATGCGGGTTCCCGGCGGCAGCTCCGGGGAGGCTTGTACTGGCTCAGAGTGCATAGGAACCGTCCTCACGCTGGATCAGTCCGTCGGTGTAGTTCCGGTCGGCAAAACCGGTGTGGCGAGACTGAGGTGCTGGCACCGGTGAGGATTCAGCCAGACGCTTGATCACCCAGGAAGCCTTGAAACCCTGCCACCCTGAGTTCAGCGCTTCGGTGATTGCGTCGTCAGCGGTGATCCCGACCTCTGCGCACTTGGCTAGCTCGGCGTTCACGGTTGACCAGACGGTGGAGGTCACGGAGGCGCGTTTAGCCTTGCGCTGGGTCAGCCAGTCGGCCAGCAGTTGCTCTGGGACGTTGTGCGGGTTGTCGGCCAGCAACTGGGCCATGCCGAATGGAGCCTTGCGGTCAGGCTTCGGCGGTTCAGTTTTGGGTTGGGGCGGATTAATCTCTTTCGAAGAAAGAGTTAATAGGGGTTCTTTCTTTGTATAAAGAAGGGAGTCGTCGGTTTGGGTCTGTTTCGCGGCTGAGCCGATTCGGACCACTTGAGCCGAATCAGACGATATGGTCTGTTTCGGCTCTACAACAAAGATCCACTCTTTGGGGTCGCAGACGCCGATGTCACCGCGCGCACCACCCTCTCGGTACAGCACGCGACGGCGCAGTAGGCCGGAGATAGCCTTCGAAACCGTGTCAGGGTGGATGTGGGTTGCTTTGGCAATATCGACCGCTGGGATTCGATGAGCGCCCGTACTGAAGTTCAGCGTGGCCTTTGCCACGTACAGAACAATCTTCATTTCACGCGCTGACAAATCGATGGCCATCAAGCCATCCATCATCTGGTTGTCCATTCGGGTGAACCCCCGAGGGTTGTGTATCGGAACAATGTTTGGCATGATTTCTCTCGCTTACCGCTGTAGATGAAGCCACCCTCGTCCGGTGGCTTTTTTGTGTTTGAAATTCAGGCGACCTTCACCGAGGCTTTCAACTGCGCTAGCGCGCTTTCGGCGTGGTCGATCTCGCGCAGAATCCGGGCGCGCTCGACCTGATCCACTCGCCCGTCCGCCATCGCAGCATGCGTCTCGACGGTGACCTCGGCGAACTCCAGCGTTGCGCGCCCCAGGGCTTCATGAATGTCGATAGCCATAGGCTGGTCAGTCTTCATGATCGAATAACCAAACTCCCCTGCCAGCGCAGCCAATGGCCGCATGTCCTCCGTATGCAGTAGCAGGGAGTACAGGTGCTTCACGTTGAACCAAGCACCGTCGTAGTTCGCATTAGCGCGCTGAAGCAGGCTCACCGGCGGCATGCTCATCAAAGTGGCGAGATTCTTGGTGTTCGCCTCTTCGACGGAGGTGTCACAAGCCCTCAGAAAATCCTGCATACCTAAAACCTCGAAATTCTTTACGTGGCGCCCTACCGATGCAGAAGCGATCATTTGCTTAATGGATCGGCGGACAGGAGTGTCAGGCGGCCTGATCCTTCTTTGTCGCCTTGAACTTGCCTTTGGAGAGAACCTGAATCTGGTACTGCCGCGATTCAGGAATCGTTTCTCCCCACATGGTCACTGCGCTTGGGCGAATACCCAGGGCCAGCGCCAGCTTTGTCTTGTTGCCGAAGAATTCGGCGACTTCATGCGTATTCATTGCGCATCCTCGTTCTAGCTTATCGTAATTTAAGCATGCTTAATTTGAGGTGACAACGGGGTTTTCTCCCTACTGCATGCTTAAATTCAGTTAACTTAATATTGGGTCCATGGAAAGACACGAACGCATCGCCCGCGCCATACAGGTCAGCGGTAAAAAGAAGGGGGAAATTGCTTCGCTTTGCGGCGTTGCAAATTCGGCCGTCACTCAGTGGATTTCCGGTGAGAGCAAAAGCCTCAGACCGGAGAACCTTTACGCCCTGGCGAAAGCAACAGGCTTCCGAGCTGAATGGCTTGCCATTGGCGAGGGGAATGAACGCGAGGCTTCTGAATCGAACATCTCCCCAGCCATCCAGCCCAGCAAATCATTCCGCTACCCGGTAGTTAGCTGGGTCGCCGCTGGCGCCTGGGCAGAGGCAGTAGAACCCTACCCGGCCGGGATCTCGGACACCTACGAGTTTTCGGAGTACGACTCCAAAGGCCCTGCGTTCTGGCTGACAGTTAAAGGTGACTCGATGACCGCGCCCGCCGGCCAAAGCATCACTGAAGGCACGCTAATTTTGGTCGACACTGAGGCCGAGGTTGCACCAGGTAAGCTGGTCGTGGCCAAGCTGCCGGACAGCAATGAGGCTACATTCAAAAAGCTTGTAAGCGATGGCGGGCGGCTGTTTCTGAAGCCGCTGAACCCTAGCTACCCAATCGAGGCGGTCGACGAGAACTGCCGGATCGTGGGCGTGGTCGTGCAGGCGCTGCAGAAGTTTTACTGATGATGTTCAGGAGGCCCTATGCCCCTTACCAAGCCCAACCAGCAGCTACGCCGCGATCTGAAAGCGGCAGCATCAACTCTGGATGATGCAGCTCATGACTTGTTCCGTTCGGCAAAGCAGTGCGACGAGGCCGGATTTCTTGCCGTTATGGAGAAGATCGGAAAGCTGCATGAGTGCATAGACAAGCTGGAGGGGTATGCGGAAGAGGTGAAGGTGGGACGGATTGAGCGGTCTAAAACTGAATAGATCGCTTACGCAGACCGAAAGATCAACAATTCAAGCAAGGAGAGGATCGTGAGCGACACCGGAGAAGGCAGCATACTCAAGCATCGTCGGTCTAGCTCGTTTGTTGACGAGTTCGCGGACAAGTTCACTGCGATGGCAATGAGCTGGAATGGCGAAACAAGACTGCATGTAACATTCGGGCGAGACTCGCTTGAGATACCTGGGGAGCGGATTGTTCCGGACCCGGACAATCCTGAAAAAGCTATTCTTGAGCCTCAGGTTCCGCTTCCTTACCGAAATGATATTGCAGCTCTTAGTATTCCGATCGAAGTTGCTGAAGAACTGGCCGTTACTCTCCTGAAAATGATTTCTCAGGAAAACAAGCGGAAGGCAGCGCGCTCAGGTGAGTAAGGGATTCGGCTTTGATTTTGATCACTTAAACGTCACGGCAGAAGATTGGGACGTTATTAAGGCGTATGAAGGTAAAGAGCTACCTCCCCATCAAGCATCAAAGATAATTGATCTCAGCGATGGAGTGATTGGCAGAAAGGCTTCAATCGAAACCCGATCAGCCTCAGCTCACCGAATAAATATGAGAGCGACAAGGCGAACGCTAGATTTAATGCCTCCCGATATTGATAGCACGACTAGGAGCCGGCCGGATGACATCGCTCCGAAACCGAGCGATACTGAAGCCATGAGTGACATTAATCGCGAAGAGCTGGACGCCAAATTATCCGCCGTTGAAGCGCGGATGGATCGTCGCATCGCCGATTTCCAAAGCGACATGCGCCAGGCTGTTAGTGACTTCCGACTGGAAATTCAGCCTATCAAGAGTATGAAG
>NZ_JBOICG010000038.1:0-4888 GCF_050739995.1 Pseudomonas sp.
CTCCAGCACTTGCTTGACGCTCTCTTCCAGTGACAGGGCCTGGGTGTCGATCACCAGATCGGCATTCAACGGCACGTCATAAGGGAACGACTCGCCCGGGATGTTATCCCCACCGGCAGCATACAAGCCTTGCGGATCACGCTCGGCACACACCAACGGCGACGCTTGCACATAAACCGTCAGCAGACGATCACCGCCGATCAGCGCCTTGGCCTGTTCGCGGCCTTCGGCGTCCGGTGCGACGAACGCCGCCAGGGTCAGCAGGCCCGCTTCGTTGAACTGACGCGCCACGTGAGCGGCACGACGCCAGTTCTCGGTGCGACCGGCACGGTCCTGCGGCAAGCCCTTGTTCAGGTCGTGACGCAAGTTCTGGCCATCCAGTACGAACACCGCACGCCCCATGTCGAACAGCTTGCGCTCGACCGCGTAGGCCAAGGTGCTCTTGCCCGCACCGGACAAGCCGCTGAACAGCACGGTGGCTGGCTGCTGGCCGAAGCGCAATGCACGCTCTTCGGTAGCGACATGAGCCAACTTGCCGTGCTGCGCCGCACCGCCATGACCAACCGGTGGCGCGATGATCATGCCCGCCGCCACAGTACCGTTGGTCAAACGGTCGATGACGATAAACGCGCCAGTCGTGCGGTTGCTGTCATAGCCGTCCAGGGCAATGGCAGCGTCAAGGCTGACCTTGACCCGGCCGATTTCGTTCAACTGCAGCGAACTCGCCGGACCTTCGGCCAGGGTGTTCACGTCCACGCGGTGCACGATGCTGGTGATGGAACCCGGCACGTAGCTGGTGGCGCGCTTGATGTCGTATTTCTTGCCCGGCAGCATCGGTTCCTCGGCCATCCACACCAGCATGGCGTCGAAGGCGTCGGTCACTTGCGGCACGTTGTCGGCATGCACCAGCAGGTCGCCACGGGAGATGTCGATCTCGTCTTCCATGGTCAGTGTCACGGCCTGGCCCGGGCCTGCGTGTTCCAACTCACCTTCGAAGGTGACAATGGATTTGACGCGGCTGCTCTTGCCCGACGGCAGCACCACCACTTCGTCGCCCTTGTGCACGATGCCGCTGGCCAGGGTGCCGGCGAAACCACGGAAATTCAGGTTCGGACGGTTGACGTACTGCACCGGGAAACGCAGGTCGGTGTAGTTGCGATCGTTGGCGATCTCGACGGTTTCGAGGATCTCCATCAGCGACTGGCCGGTGTACCACGGCGAACGCTCGCTCTTGTTCACCACGTTGTCGCCCTTGAGCGCCGACATCGGCACGAACGCCAGGGTGCTCGGCTTGAAGGCGATGCCGTCAGCGAACTTCAGGTAATCGGCTTTGATTTGCTCGAATACGCTTTGGTCGAAGCCATTGATGTCCATCTTGTTGACGGCCACCACGATGTGTTTGATGCCCAGCAACGAGGCGATGAAGCTGTGGCGACGGGTCTGGGTTTGCACGCCATAACGCGCGTCAATCAAGATGATCGCCAGGTCACAGGTGGACGCACCGGTGGCCATGTTGCGGGTGTACTGCTCATGGCCAGGGGTGTCGGCGATGATGAATTTGCGCTTGGCGGTGGAGAAGTAGCGGTACGCGACATCAATGGTGATGCCCTGCTCACGCTCAGCCTGCAGGCCATCGACCAGCAACGCCAGGTCGATGTCGTCACCGGTGGTGCCGACCTTCTTCGAATCGCGGGTGATGGCTTCCAGGTGATCTTCGTAGATCATCTTGGAGTCGTGCAGCAGGCGCCCGATCAGGGTGCTCTTACCGTCGTCGACGTTGCCGCAGGTCAGGAAGCGCAGCATTTCCTTGCGCTCATGCTGGCCCAGGTAGGCGAGGATGTCCTCGCTGATCAAATCAGATTGATGCGACATGACAGCCCCTTAGAAATAGCCTTGACGTTTTTTATCTTCCATCGAGCCGGCACCATCGTGGTCGATGACACGGCCCTGGCGCTCGGAAGTTCGCGTCAGGAGCATTTCCTGAATGATGTCCGTCAGCGTCTCGGCTTCGGACTCCACCGCGCCCGTCAACGGGTAGCAGCCAAGGGTACGGAAACGTACTTTCTTTTTGACGATTCGGGCTTTGTCTTCATCGGACAGATGCTCGAGGATGCGGTCGTCGTCGATCATGATCAACGTGCCGTTCTTCTCGATCACTTCGCGTTCGGCGGCGAAGTACAGCGGGACGATCGGGATGCCTTCCAGGTAGATGTACTGCCAGATGTCCAGCTCGGTCCAGTTGGACAGCGGGAACACACGGATCGACTCGCCCTTGTTGACGTTGCCGTTGTAGACGTTCCACAGCTCCGGGCGCTGGTTCTTCGGGTCCCAGCGGTGTTTGCTGTCGCGGAACGAGTACACGCGCTCTTTGGCGCGGGATTTCTCTTCATCGCGACGGGCACCGCCGAAAGCCGCGTCGAAACCATGCTTGTCCAGGGCTTGCTTGAGGCCCTCGGTCTTCATGATGTCGGTGTGCTTGGCGCTGCCGTGGGTGAACGGGTTGATGCCCTGCGCCACGCCATCCGGGTTGACGTGGGTGATCAGGTCCAGGCCCAGTTCTTCGACCATTTTGTCGCGGAACTTGTACATCTCCTGGAATTTCCAGCGGGTGTCGACGTGCATCACCGGGAACGGCAGCTTGCCCGGGAAGAAGGCCTTGCGTGCCAGGTGCAGCATCACGGCGGAGTCTTTACCGATCGAGTAGAGCATCACCGGGTTGTCGAACTCGGCGGCGACCTCGCGGATGATGTGGATGCTTTCCGCCTCCAGCTGTTTCAGATGCGTCAGTTTGTCGACCATGGCTACTCACGGAAAAACGATCTTATGGACGGCCTGCGGGCCGTGTTCGAGCGAGGCATGCTAGCACAGCACCTTCTTCTATTCAGGGAGCCATCTAGATCGAAACGGTATATGAATATACCTGCCTGTTTGGGCTTCCTGTGGGAGCCAGCTCCCACATTTTTGCCCAGCGGTGAGGCTTAGATAGGATTCGGGCAATCGATGAATAGATGCTCCAAGGCAAAACGGCGAGCCAGGTAATCACCCAGTGCCTGTACGCCATAGCGCTCAGTGGCGTGATGGCCGGCGGCGATGAAGCTGATGTCGTTTTCACGCGCACTGTGGAAGGTTTGCTCGGAAGCTTCGCCGCTCAGGTAAAGGTCGACACCGGCAGCAATCGCCTGGTCGATGTATCCCTGGCCACCGCCGGTGCACCAGCCGACGCGACGGATCATTTCACTGCCTTCGATCAGCAGCGGCTCGCGCCCCATCACATCCTGCACACGGCGGGTGAAATCCCGGGGCGACAAGGGCTCGGCGAGGGAACCAACCAGGCCAACGATCTTGGGGTTGCTCGGGTCCAGCGGGCCTTCGACGGTGATATCCAACTGGCGAGCAAGCTGCACGTTGTTGCCGACGTCGGGATGCAGGTCCAGTGGCAGGTGGTAGGCCAGCAGGCTGATGTCGTGCTTGAGCAGCGTCTTGAGGCGACGCTGCTTCATGCCGGTGATGCAGGGGTTCTCGCCTTTCCAGAAATACCCATGGTGCACCAGGATCAGATCGGCCTGTGCCTCGACGGCGGCGTCCAGCAACGCTTGGCTGGCGGTCACGCCGCTGACGATGCGCATTACTTGCGGACGCCCCTCGACCTGCAGGCCGTTGGGGCAGTAATCGGCAATTTTTGCACTGCCGAGGTAGCGGTCCGCTTCCTCGACGAGGGTGGTAAGGGGGACGGCCATAAAAGACTCCTAAATATCCCGTTCCGAGGCGCTCGCAGCCTCGTATAATGCGCGACATTATGGGCGCTCTCCCGCCCCCTGCAACCTGTCAGGACTTACTTGATGCTCAAGGCACTGCGTTTTTTTGGATGGCCATTGTTGGCTGGCGTGCTGATCGCGATGCTGATTATTCAGCGTTATCCCCAGTGGGTGGGCTTGCCCAGCCTTGATGTGAACCTGCAACAGGCGCCGCAAACCAGTTCAGTGGTACAAGGCCCGGTAACCTATGCAGACGCCGTCGTCATCGCGGCCCCCGCCGTGGTCAACCTGTACACCACCAAGGTCATCAACAAGCCGGCGCATCCGTTGTTTGAAGACCCGCAGTTCCGCCGCTACTTCGGCGACAACGGCCCCAAGCAGCGCCGCATGGAATCCAGCCTGGGTTCCGGCGTGATCATGAGCCCGGAAGGCTACATCCTCACCAATAACCACGTGACCAGCGGCGCCGACCAGATTGTCGTAGCCCTGCGCGATGGTCGTGAAACCCTGGCCCGTGTGGTCGGCAGTGACCCGGAAACCGACCTCGCGGTACTGAAGATCGATTTGAAAAGCCTGCCCTCGATCACCATCGGCCGCTCCGAAGGGCTGCGCGTAGGTGACGTGGCATTGGCCATCGGCAACCCGTTCGGCGTCGGCCAGACCGTGACCATGGGCATCATCAGCGCCACCGGGCGTAACCAGTTGGGGCTCAATAGTTACGAAGACTTCATCCAGACCGACGCGGCGATCAACCCGGGCAACTCCGGCGGCGCATTGGTAGATGCCAATGGCAACCTGACCGGCATCAACACCGCGATTTTCTCCAAGTCCGGCGGTTCACAAGGCATCGGTTTTGCGATCCCGGTGAAACTGGCCATGGAGGTGATGAAGTCGATCATCGAGCACGGCCAGGTGATTCGCGGCTGGTTGGGCATCGAAGTACAACCATTGACCAAGGAGCTGGCCGAATCGTTTGGCTTGACCGGTCGCCCTGGCATCGTGGTCGCGGGTATTTTCCGTGATGGCCCGGCGCAAAAAGCCGGCCTGCAATTGGGGGATGTGATCCTGAGCATCGATGGCGAACCAGCCGGTGATGGCCGCAAGTCGATGAACCAGGTGGCACGGATCAAACC
>NZ_JBOICG010000039.1:0-2216 GCF_050739995.1 Pseudomonas sp.
ATCTGTAGCTGAACCACCGCTATCGGGGGCAAGCCCCCTCCTACATTTTCAAGCCAGTGGTGTCTGTTAGAGGCGGAAGCGTCCTACCATCCCATTCAAATCCACCGCCAGGCGCGACAGCTCATTGCTCGCTGCGACAGTCTGGCTGGCACCCGTGGCCGACTGCACTGACAGATCACGAATATTCACCAGGTTACGGTCCACTTCCCGTGCTACCTGCGCCTGCTCTTCCGCCGCACTGGCGATCACCAGGTTGCGTTCGTTGATTTCCACAATCGCCGTGTTGATGGTGTCCAGGGACAGCCCCGCGCCTTTGGCGATGTTCAACGTGGATTCGGCGCGCTCAGTGCTGTTGCGCATCGAGTCCACCGCATGTTCCGTACCGGTCTGAATGCTGCCGATCATCCGCTCGATCTCGCTGGTCGATTGCTGGGTGCGATGGGCCAGCGCTCGTACTTCGTCGGCGACCACGGCAAAGCCACGCCCGGCTTCACCAGCACGTGCGGCTTCAATCGCGGCGTTCAGGGCCAGCAGGTTGGTCTGGTCGGCCAGGCCACGAATCACGTCCAGCACCTTGCCGATGTCCCGCGACTCATTGGCCAGGTCACCAATCAGTGTGGCGGTGGCTTGCACGTCGCCGCTCATGCGTTCGATGGCACTGACGGTTTCCTGTACCAAGTCACGGCCATCGCCGGCTGACAGAGTGGCGTTGCGCGAGGCTTCGGAAGTACTTACTGCGTTGCGTGCGACTTCTTCGACGGCGCTGGTCATCTCGTTGACGGCAGTGGCAGCTTGTTCTATTTCGTTGTTTTGCTGGGTCAGGCCACGAGCGCTTTCGTCGGTGACGGCGTTCAACTCTTCGGCGGCGGACGCCAGTTGGGTGGCTGAGCCGGCGATGCGTTGCAAGGTGTCACGCAGTTTGTCCTGCATCTTGGCCATGGCAGCCAGCAGGCGGCCCGCCTCGTCGTTGCCGTCGACCTTGATCGGGCGTGTCAGGTTGCCTTCGGCCACTTCTTCGGCTGCTTCCAGCGCCTGGGAAATCGGCACGGTGATGCTGCGGGTCAGCAGCCAGGCGAACAGCAGGGTCAGCGCCGTGGCAATGATCAGCAAGCCCACCACCAGATCAAAGGCCATGTCGTATTGGTCTTTGGCTTGCTGGTTGGTGGTGTTGGCGGCGTCGTTGTTGATGTCCAGCAAGCGGGTCAACACGGCGTTGACCTGCTCGGAGTTGTTCAGCAACTCTGTGTTGAGCAGGTTGCGCAGCTCTTCGATTTGATTGGCGCGAGACAGGCTTTTCATGCGCGCTTCAATCTGGTGGTACTGGCCCAACAGGCGGACGTACTCGTCGTAGGCGTTGCGCTCCTCAGGGCTGGTGATCAGCTTTTCGTAGATGGTCTGGGCGGCGCGGATCTGCTGATTGCGCACTTCGAAGGCATCCAGGGTCTTTTGCTGCACGTCTGGCTCGCGGTTGGTCAGCAGGCGGTACGACAGCACCCGCAGGCGCAGGGTCAGTTGGGTGAATTCGTCGAGGGCGCGAATGCTCGGCACGCTGGACAGGGTGATGTCTTCGGCGGCACCACGGATTTTGCTCATCTGGTTCAGGGCAAAAATACCGAGAAGCAACATCAGCGCGCCAATAAACGCGAAGCCGAGGAAAGCCCTCGGAGCGATATTCATATTACGAAGAGACATGCGGGAGTCCTGGGGGAGAAGCGCGATCCATGCGGCCATGAGACGAGGTGTGCATCAGGTATCGGCCGTGCGACTAAAGTCTTAAGGGGGCGCGCGCTTTTGTCGCATCGGACGAGGGGTTTAACGGATTCAGGAACCAGATGGGGGAATTGCAGTCACTAAGGCTCGAAAGTGCGGCCCGGCCCTTAAAAAACGGGCTGCGCGCCGGGGATAACCCTGGCATCCGAGGTGAATTTTCTTTATCGTCACCGCCCTTTTAAAAAGCCCGAGAAATCAAAATGTTAGAAGCATCCCTCAGTCAATTGGAACAACTGGTCGGCGACTTGGTACAGCAGAACCAGGATCTGCTGGGCAGCAACGAGTCCCTCAAGGCGGAACTGGCCCGTGCCAAGGACGAAAACGACAGCCTGCAGCTGAACCTGATGGAACAGGAAGAAAAGCACGGCGCCACCGCCGCTCGCATCCAGGCGCTGGTTGAGCGTGTGAGCGCAGGTCCTGTCGGCGCATGAATGAAGGGATAAAGG
>NZ_JBOICG010000040.1:0-4930 GCF_050739995.1 Pseudomonas sp.
GGCCTGCAGTGAAGACGACCGCACACATGAGTGATAAAGAACACACCAACCTTCAGCGTCGCCGCGTTCTGCTGGGCATGGCAGCCACTGGCGCAGCCATTGCCGGCAGCAGCCTGGCCTGCCCGGCCATGGCCGCTGCGGCGGAGCAAGTCACCACCGCACCGCGCAGCGACAAGACCCAGGACCACCACGATTTCTTCGGCAAGCACCAGACCGGTATCGTCACCCCGCGCCCGGCCTGCGGCATGCTGGTGGCGTTTGACGTGCTGGCCAGCGACCGTGAAGACCTGGAACGCCTGTTCCGCACCTTGAGCGAGCGCATCCATTTTCTGATGACCGGCGGCACGGTGCCGCAAGTCGACCCGAAATTGCCGCCGACAGACTCCGGCATTCTCGGCCCGGTAGTGACACCAGATAACCTGACTATCACTGTGTCGGTGGGTGAATCGTTGTTCGATGAGCGCTTCGGCCTCACAGCGGTCAAGCCCAAGCGCCTGAGCCGCATGGTCGGTTTCCCCAACGATGCATTGGAACCGGCGCAGTGTCATGGCGATTTGAGCCTGCAGTTTTCCTCCAATACCCCAGACACCAATATCCACGCCTTGCGCGACATCGTGAAGAACCTGCCCGACCTGCTGCTGGTGCGTTGGAAACAGGAAGGCAGCGTGCCGCCCCAAGCGCCCGCCAAACCCGGGGAACCGGCGCAGAGTGCACGCAACTTCCTCGGTTTTCGGGATGGTTCGGCCAACCCGAACTCCAACGATGACAAAGCCATGGATCAGATCGTGTGGGTGCAGCCCGCCAGCGACGAACCCACTTGGGCCGTCAATGGCAGCTACCAGGCGGTGCGGATCATCCGCAACTTCGTCGAGCGCTGGGACCGCACCCCGCTGCAAGAGCAAGAGAGCATTATCGGCCGCGTCAAACCCACCGGCGCGCCCATGGATGGCCAGCACGAAACCCAGGTTCCGGACTACAGCAAGGACCCGGAAGGCAAGTTGACCAAGCTCGATGCCCACATCCGCCTGGCCAACCCGCGCACCCCGCAGACTCAGGCCAACCTGATCCTGCGCCGGCCGTTCAACTACTCCAACGGCGTCAATAAGAACGGTCAGCTGGACATGGGGCTGTTGTTCATCTGCTACCAGGCTGACCTGGAGAAAGGCTTTATCAGCGTGCAAACCCGGCTCAATGGCGAGCCCCTGGAGGAATACCTCAAGCCGGTCGGCGGCGGGTACTTCTTCACCTTGCCGGGCGTCACCGGGCCCAAGGATTTCCTCGGGCGCACGCTGCTCACGGCTTCGCACCCTCAAACCACTGCCAATACCTGAATAAAACAAACCCAAGAGCGGATAAGCCCCATGAAGAAGTCGTCTATCGCGTTGTCGTTGTTAATGACCCTTTCGCCGCTGGCAGCCTTCGCCGCCACCGCACCGCTGGACTTGGTAGGCCCGGTATCGGACTACAAAATCTACGTCACCGAAGAAATCGGTGAACTGGTCACCCAGACCCAGGCATTCACTGACGCCGTGAAGAAAGGCGACCTGGCCACCGCCAAGAAGCTCTACGCGCCGACCCGTGTGCACTACGAGTCCATCGAGCCGATCGCGGAGCTGTTCAGCGACCTCGACGCGTCCATCGACTCCCGCGTCGACGACCACGAGAAAGGTGTTGAAGCCGAGGACTTCACCGGCTTCCATCGCATCGAATACGCGCTGTTCTCCAAGAACACCACCGAAGGCCTGGGTGCCCTCGCCGACAAGCTGAACAGCGACGTCAAGGACCTGCAAACCCGTGTCGCGGGCCTGACCTTCCCACCGGAGAAAGTCGTTGGCGGCGCCGCCGCGTTGCTCGAAGAAGTGGCGGCCACCAAGATCTCCGGCGAGGAAGACCGCTACAGCCACACTGACCTGTATGACTTCCAGGGCAACGTCGACGGCGCGAAGAAAATCGTCGACCTGTTCCGTGGCCAGATCGAGAAGCAAGACAAAGCGTTCCTGACCAAGGTCGACAAAAACTTTGCCACCGTGGACAAGATCCTGGCCAAGTACAAGACCCAGGATGGCGGCTTTGAGACCTACGACAAGGTCAAGGAAAACGACCGCAAGGCCTTGGTGGGGCCGGTCAATACATTGGCCGAAGACCTGTCGACCCTGCGCGGCAAGCTGGGCCTGAACTAAAACGCGCATAAAAAGACCCGGGGCCTTTGCAGGTGCCCGGGTCTTTTTTTGCCTGTTGACTCAGTTCGATTACAGGATTCGGTAGAGCAACCGTTCAATCCGCACACGGCTGACCCGCCGCAGGAACTTGCCCACGGCTTGCGGGTAATCCACCAGGCTTTGCAGAGCCTGATAACGTTCGATTCGCGTGGTGTGCTGGAAAATCTGCGCCAACTCCGCGCGCCGTGGCGCCAACCATTGACCCTGCGGGTCATCGATCAGCAAGCCGTTTTCCAGATCGAGACGGAACGCACGCGGGTTGAGATTATTCCCCGTCAGCAAGGTGTAGCGCTGGTCAACCCACATCCCCTTGAGGTGGTAGGTGTTATCGCCGTCGCGCCACAGGTGCAGGTTCAACTGGCCGCTGTCGATCATCGGCTGATGGCGTTTGGCGAAGCGGCGCAGGCTGATTTCGTACAGGTACGGCAGTGCTGCGATCACCTTGAACGGTTCGCTGGGCGGGATGTAGAAGTCGTTGGCGGTTTTGTCGCCGACAATGATGTCGATCTTCACGCCCCGCGCCAGGGCGCGATTGATTTCCCGGGTGACCGGCAGCGGCAGGTTGAAATACGGTGTGCAGATGGTCAGATGATGTTGGGCACTGGCGATCAACTCCAGGATTACTCGACTCAAGGGGTTGTTCTTGCCAACGCCCAGCAGAGGGCTCACCGACAGATGGCCGTTGGGCAATTGCCCGGCCGTGGTGTCATACGCCGCGTGCTTCAAACGACTGCGCAAGTCACCGATATCGTTACGCAGGCTGCGGGTGGTCGGCGGGTTGGGCAGGTCCAGGCGGTGTACGGCCTTGGAAGCCACCAAGCCATGCTCGACCAAGTGTTGCATCGAATCCGCCAGCGGCTTGCTGTGGATCAGGTGATAACGATCGAAACGGTACTTGTCGAACTTGTGCAGGTACACATTGTTCAGGCTCGCGCCGCTGTACAGCACACTGTCATCGATCACAAAGCCCTTGAGATGCAGCACGCCGAACAATTCACGGGTTTGCACCGGCACGCCATACACCGGCACTTCGCTCGCGTGGCTCTGGGTCATCGCCTGGTACCACGCGCTGTTACCGGGTTGCTTGCCGGCACCGATCAGGCCGCGTTGCGCACGTAGCGAGTCGACCACCACCACAATATCCAACGCCGGCCGCGCAGCCTTGGCGGCATGCAGCGCATCGTAGATCTCCTGCCCCGCTTCGTCCTGCTGCAAATACAGCGCAACGATGTAGATACGCCGAGTGGCCTGGGGAATCTTTTCCAACAGGCAACGCCGGAACGCCTCGGCGCCGGACAGTACTTCAATGGCGTCAGGGGTCAGTGGAAAACCGCGTAGTTTGGGCAACAAGGAGCGTTTGAAGAACGACGGCATAAGGCTCGCAATGGGTCGAATCCGAAGAGGCCCAGAGCTTACACCATGGGGGTGCTCAGGTCTCGTTGTCGCGCATGGAAAAAAGTTAATTGACCAAGAAGAACGATCGTTCTACTGTTGGCGACATGAACGATATGACTCCCAGCGAAACCCGCGACATTATTCTCGACGTCACCGAAAAGTTGATCTATCGCCACGGCATTGCCGCCACCGGCATGGATTTCCTGGTGAAGACTGCCGGCGTGTCGAGAAAAAGCATCTACCGCTACTTCGCCAACAAGGACGAGCTGGTGATCGCTGCGTTGCAGCGCCGCGATGAGCGTTGGATGCACTGGCTGCGTACTGAAGTGGAACGCAGCCAAGACAGCGGCGAGCGCCTGCTGGCACTGTTCAGTGCGCTGAAAGTCTGGTTTGCCTCGGCGGACTTTCGTGGCTGCGCCTTTATCAATACCAGCGGTGAAACCGGCGACGCACAAGACCCGGTGCGGCTGTTGGCCAAAGCCCATAAACAGAAACTGTTCGAGTACGCACTTGAACTGTGTGAAGCACATGGCACTCCCGATCCGAAACAGCAGGCCGCGCAACTGCTGATCCTGATTGATGGTGCGATTACCGTTGCCCTGGTCATGGGTGATTCAACAGCCGCTGATAATGCGCAATGCATGGCGCGAACATTATTGGGACTTTAGAACGCATAAACCTGGCAACTTTCAACAACCCTTATTGTGTCAAGGAGCTGCCCGATGTCACTTACTTCTGAAACACGTCCACCGTTGCCCCCCTTTACCCGCGAGTCGGCCATCGAAAAAGTACGCCTGGCCGAAGACGGCTGGAATTCCCGCGATCCACAACGCGTCTCCCTGGCCTACACCCTCGATACGCAGTGGCGTAACCGCGCCGAATTTGCCCACAACCGTGAAGAGGCCAAGGGGTTCCTGACTCGCAAATGGGCCAAGGAGCTGGATTACAGGCTGATCAAGGAACTATGGGCGTTTACCGACAACCGAATCGCGGTGCGGTATGCCTATGAATGGCACGACGACTCCGGTAACTGGTTCCGCTCCTACGGTAACGAGAACTGGGAGTTCGACGAAAACGGCCTGATGGCCAACCGTTTTGCCTGCATCAATGACTTGCCAATCAAGGAGAGCGAGCGCAAGTTCCACTGGCCGCTGGGACGGCGCCCGGATGATCATCCGGGGCTTTCAGACCTGGGGCTGTAAACGACTGAACTTCACCCAGTCACAGAAAAAACGCTTGTAGTGAGCGGGCTTGCCCCGCGCTGGGCGGCGAAGCCGCCCTAACAAGGACGCCGCGGTGTTTCATAAAGACCAAGG
>NZ_JBOICG010000041.1:0-6232 GCF_050739995.1 Pseudomonas sp.
GGTAAAACATTTGCCTGCTTATATACCGCTATCGCAGGCAAGCCAGCTCCCACAGTTGATGTGTTTTGTTAGATAGATAGTGCAATGCATTGAATTTAAAGCATAAAAAACGGCGCTCACGGGGCGCCGTTTTTTGTTCGCAGCGAACACCTTACTCAGTAGTAGGCGTTTTCTTTCTGCGTGTGGTCAGTCACGTCACGTACACCCTTGAGCTCCGGAATGCGTTCGAGCAGCGTACGCTCGATACCTTCACGCAGGGTCACGTCCGCCTGGCCACAGCCCTGGCAGCCGCCGCCGAACTTGAGCACGGCGATGCCGTCATCCACCACGTCGATCAGGCTGACCTGACCGCCATGGCTGGCCAGCCCTGGGTTGATTTCGGTCTGCAGGTAGTAGTTGATGCGCTCGTTCACCGGGCTGTCGGCGTTGACGTTCGGCACCTTGGCGTTCGGCGCCTTGATGGTCAACTGGCCGCCCATGCGGTCGGTGGCGTAGTCAACCACGGCGTCATCCAGGAAGGCTTCGCTGAAGGCATCGATGTATGCGGTGAAGCTTTTCAGCCCCAGGGCGGTGTCTTCAGGCTTCTCTTCCCCAGGCTTGCAGTAGGCGATGCAAGTCTCGGCGTATTGGGTGCCGGGCTGGGTGATAAAGACGCGGATGCCGATACCCGGGGTGTTCTGCTTGGACAGCAGGTCAGCCAGGTAATCGTGGGCGGCGTCGGTAATGGTTATGGCAGTCATGGAAACTCCTCACAGGCTTGCCGGCAGTTTACGCCAAAATATTACGCAGGTACAAAGTCCTAGTGTTTTTGTCGGGAAAGCATCAAGACATCTTGCGCAACTACGGTTCAAAGCCCTTTAAAAACAATGGCGCCGCTTATGTAAAGCAGCCTGCACCTAAAACTTCCTCATTGTTTCTTCAGGTCGTTCACCCTGAGGAAGCACCATGGCAACCAAACTTACCCCCGCGACATCAACTCAAGCTCGTCAAGAAGCGAGCCTTAAACAATTGCAGGCGTACCAGGCCGCTGTAAGCCAGTTGATCGCGCAACAACCCGAAGCCGCAAAGACGCTCATGGACCTGCTCCATGACGAGGTTCAACGCGCGTTCCGTGACCACCCTCTGCCCATTCCCTTGGATGCAGTCAGTGTTGAAGAACACATTCGGTTTGTGGGGCCCACACGCTCAACCCGCCTGGAGCCGTTACACATACCCGCGCATCCGCTCTCTCGACTGTTTCATGACAAGCCTTGGGGGGGAGAGCATTATGAGGCTCCGAATCGAGTCTATCGCTACTATGCCAAAACCACCTATCACGAAAAGAATTCAGAAGCACCCAATGGCCAGCACACGGTTCATCGCAGGACCGGCAGCAACTCGGCTTTCGAACGTTTTATCGACGATCTGATCCAAAGGCCAGATCGCTGCTATCAACAGAAACTGGACGATTTCTGGCGTGAACCCCATAGCGCTGGCAGCCCCCTAACGCGCACTCAATGGCTGGCCAGTCAGTTGCAAACGGTCGTTCAAGCCGAAGCGACACTGCGGGCTGAGGACAACACGCTCGACAGACAGGGCCAGACGCTCATTGACCAAGTCATCAAGCTCCCCACTCACCTGAAACGTGCGCACCTGAACATTGAGAAAAGACCTACTGTGTTCTCAATCTGTCTTGTAGCCGCCGATGGCAAAGCTGATATTGCGTTGTCCCACGCGTTCGTTGTCTCAAGCAAATCCTGTGAAACACCTGTAGATGCTACCTCCGATGTTGGGGCCGCCGTGCTTTTCACCCCTCACAGAGGCCTTGATTCATTCACCTCGCTGCACGCGCTCAATCAGTCACTCTCTGTCCAATTTGCTGAGACTCAGCCAGATAGCGGCTTACTGACGTGTATCGCCTGGCAAGACCAGGCACGTGCCCAGGCCCATCAAAAGGCCCCCCTCGCCTTCCACTACCGGGAAATCAACGCCGCCCTCTTTGAAGATCGCGCGCACTCGCTACTGGCCTTGCAAAAACAGGATATTGCATACGGTTGGAGCCAGTTATCCCGGTATGGGATTGAAGGAAAGCAGGTATATGAGTTGTTCAACCGCGTAGCGAATATCGGTGCCTTGCTGGACGTCAGCGAGTTGTTGATACAGCGCGGCAGGCGCTACATCGAGGCGAACTTGCCTGGATGGTATAGGGCGTTGGATAGCGTGGACAAACAAGCCCTGGATCGCTTGATTGGCGATGAGCTGATATCCCACAAGGCGCTGGTCAGCCAGCTCCAACGCGTCACTATTCCCCCACTGCAGGTGTACGCGCGTGACGAACTGATCAAGCAACTGGCAACCAATTACCCAGGCCAGGTCATCGATCCCGACAAAGTGACGGTCAAAATAACGACTTGCCTCAACCCCGCCAGCCTGGGCGGAGGCATTGGCTCGGATGCGGTCCCTGGAGCACCCGCCCCGGCAAATCCCCCCCATTACACACAGACCCTGTCACTCACTGAGTTGGCGCTCAAGAACAGCACGCCTTGGGATTTCAGCTTCTACAGCCTGTTTATCGGCGAACGCACTTCAATGTCCGCGTTCATCACCGCGACCAACGACCAGACACTGGAACTCGATGAAAACGCCCTGACCTCGCTCGTCAATACAGTGGACATTGCCAAAGGTTATGACAGCCTGCTGCAAAAGCAATTGTTGGAGAATGCCGTACCCTTGCGCACGGCGTGGACCGCCGCCCAAAAAGCCCACCTGATGACGGCTGCTTTGGTTGCCAAACTGGAGCCGGGGTGCTTGCTTGAAGACCGCGAACATCGTGGCTATCAATGGATCAGCACACTGATTGCGCAGGGACGCACAACGGTGGGCGGACACAACATTGTGGCCAGTGCACTGTTGGTCGCCAACTCTGCGAGCACCCGAAATGGTCATGAACTCAATGAAATATTCATGATCAGCGTCGAACGAGGCCAATCAGTACCCAACGTCATTCTTTATACGCCAGACGCTCCCGGCGCACAGCCCTTCAAGGAGTTCGCCGACCTCTCAGCGATGCAGCAATTCCTTCAACAGCAATGGGCATCGTCCGCCGAATGGCGACGCTATTTCATGCAGCGGATGTCTTTGTCCGACCAAGCAACAGTGACTGAAAACAAACTGTCCGGGACCCGTTTGTTGAGCGACCTCGTGGTCAACAGCCAAACCAGGTTGCGCAATCCTTTTGATACCGTGCATACCTTCGTGATCAAGGCCCCGCTCCTGGACGCACTGTATTTACAACGCGTCCATACCCTGCGCAGCAATGCCGATCATGTATCCACCAGCAACGCCGAGGTCAGCCAGCAATCGCTCTGGAACAAAATAACATTTGGCGTAGACCTCGCCCTGAATCTACTGGGCCTATTGCCCATCACTACCGCGTTCAACAGCGTACGGCGAGTATCCCGTTTGTTTCTGTTGCTTAAACAAGTGAGTAAATCAAAGTCCGCCGCCAAGAGGCTCTGGGCAATCACTGGTGCCCACGGCGTGCCAAGGCCCACGCCCACTCTGCGCCCACTTGCGACGCTAAAGCCGGCAGTCGATCTCAGCGGCCTGGAAGTCAAGATCAATCCGCAGGACCTGACTCAAGTTCGAGCCAATCTTTATCAAAGCAAAGCCCACACCCAGCAATATGCCTTGATCGATAACCAACACTACCTGTGCGATGTGGCCCAAGGCCAACGTTTCATTTACCCGCCGGGCACTGGCGCGAAAGTGCTGCGCTATCCGCTGGTATTTGACGAGGCTTCGCACCTCTGGATTGCACAACCCATGCCCCGGTTACGCGGTGGCATGCTACCGGTTGAACAAGGACCTTTTGAAACCAGCTATCAGGACTATGAGCTGCCCTTGGCTGACCTACACGCACTCCCCGACTTCAATCTTGCCGGGCCCGGCTCATTCAGCCTGGAAAGCCTTGTGCCATCCTTGTCGCCAGATGTTCAGACCGCCGTCCTGCATCTTTTTGCCGTCCAGACTCGCCTGCGCAGGCACGCAAGGCAGTTCTTCCGGTCATTCAGCCCGCCCGCCAGGCCCCTTGCTCTGCCACCGCCTGACGCAACGTTCGAACAACTGTTCTCTGAACTGTTCCGCCAACACAACGGCCTCATCGTCGGGGAAGCTCATCATCTTGATGTGGCAAGACGCTTTTTAATCGAAAACATGGCGACGTTAAAACGCCAAGGCGTCGACACACTCTATCTCGAATTACTGATTACGGACCTCCATCAAAGCGCCCTGGACACCATCAATGCCTCTCCCACACTCGCCATGCCGACCTTGTTGAGCGACCGCCTCAATGCAGCAGACGTCGCATATGCCAACACGACACCCTACAATTTCACGCGATTGATAACCGAGGCTCGGGCCCAGGGTGTACGAATCTGCGCACTGGATGGAGCGGCAAGCTCTCAGCTCGCTCCGAACGATTTGATCCCCACCGGCACCGCCCCCTCCCTGGCCGACCAACTGGATCGGGTGACCGTGTTCAACTTCTTCGCCTACAAAAGAATCACCCACGATCAACTTGTCCATGGCCCACACCACTGGCTGGCGTTGGTGGGTGAAGGACACTCAAGCACATTTCAAGACATTTCGGGATTGGACTCGCTGACCGGAGCATCCAGCATACGCATGGGCGGACGCATTCAAGGGCTACCCGCACAAATCAGGCCAGACCCCGGGGTCTTGATGCCATCGCTACTCTCCAACCATGAGATGAGCTTCAAGAGTGATGTACTCGTGCAACTGCCAGACCAGGCTAACGGGCACCCCATTGACAGGCGTGTCCACCGCCCGAATCAATTCACCTTCGTCAGGCCCAGTGCCCGACAGATCGATGTGCACTACATGAACACTCAGCACCAGCGCCTCAAAACATCCGTGCAGACAGATACCGCTGGCGTCTATGTCGAACACACCGGGTTTGGCCAGGTCAGCCACCGGCGCTTTGTGACCTTAAAGGCCTTGGCGGATGCCCTGACCCATGAACTGCAAATGGTCGAGGTGTGAAGACGGGCGGGCGCCTCATAGGTTCTCGTAGCGGTTCATGTCCAGCACACCCTCTTCCACCGGGGTGGTTTCACGGATGTACTGCGACAAATCATGGAAATACTGCCAGAACAGTGGGTGGCTGCGGCGCACTCCCCAGCGATCGACAACTTTTTCAAAGCGCTTGGCATCCTTGGCCCGCTCCATTTCAGCGACGAACTCGGGCACGTCCTGGGCCGGGATGTTGAACATGAAGTTCGGATAACTGCTGAGCACGCCTGGGTAAATCGTCAGGGTGTCGAGGCCCGGTTGGTAGCGATAGGCCTCCCCCAATAGGAACGCCACATTACTGTGGGCTCGGTTGCGCAACATGCTGTAAACCACACGCTTGCCGCGCAAGGTTTCAATACGCAGCATGGTCGCCTCGGGCAGTTGGTCGATGACCTTGAGCCCGGCCGCAGGTCGTGACGTCAAGCGGCTGAGCGCCTGCTCAGCGTCCTGTAACGCCGGATCGACGCCATCACGCGAGCAAAATGCGCCGGAGCAACGGTTGATGGGGTCAGGGCTGGCATTCAGATCACCATAGCGACTGAGCAGTTGGTTGGCGAAATCACGTTTCGGGTCGTTTTCGCTGAGGTGCAAACCGCTGGGCTTATCGTCATCAATCGCCTCGTAGTCCAGCCACAGCTTGAGCTTGCCGCTGTTCTGGTACCAGTCATCGAGGAACCCATCGCGGCTGTCCGCCGGCATCAGGCGCAGAAAGTTCTGCTCGGCGCCGTTGCGGATCAGGTCGAAATACAGGCGGGTCTGGGCCTGGTGCGACACGTTGCCAAACACGTCGAAATTCACCGCCAACTGATAGTAAGTGCGCTCCAGCAACGGGTAGTCGAACAACCACATCGTCTGTGGCACTTCACCGATCAGGCCCTTCGTGACCGAGGCACTGTCGAAGTGCCGGAAGATGGTCAATAACGCATTGTCATTGCCAGCCCATAGGGTCGACCAGCTTGGCGGCGCTATGTCTGCATAGCTGTCGCGGCGCAGGGCTTCGTATTGGTTGCGCTTGTCCCGGTACGCCAACCACAGGCTAAGTACGCTGCCGACGTCATCATTCTGGCCGGGCATGGCCAGCAACGGCGTAGCCTGGCCGCGATAACGGGCATCGGTGATGTACAGGTCGTGATCCGGGTCCTGGAACAGGGTCCAGAAG
>NZ_JBOICG010000042.1:0-1542 GCF_050739995.1 Pseudomonas sp.
CGGTACATCAGTCACACCTGTATTTTCTGACCCACCGCTATCGCAGGCAAGCCAGCTCCCACATTTGAACATTGGAGTTCTTGAGATTTTGTGCGGGCAAAAAAAAGCGGTACACCGACCAAGTGCACCGCAAAAATGCCGTTAAGCACAGCAACAACGATTTGATGAATCAGATCAATCCAGCAGTGCCAGCGCCTGCGCGGTGACTTCCTGGATACGGGCCCAGTCGCCGTTCTTGACCCACTCAGGATCAAGCATCCAGCTACCGCCCACGCACATCACGTTTTTCAACGCCATGTAGTTTTTGATGTTGGCCGGGCCAACGCCGCCAGTCGGGCAGAATTTCACTTCGCCAAACGGACCGCCCAGGGCCTTGATGGCGGCCACGCCACCGCTGACTTCAGCGGGGAACAGCTTGAAGCGGCGATAGCCCAGGCCATAGCCTTCCATGATGCCGGAGGCGTTGCTGATGCCCGGCAGCAGCGGGATCGGGCTGTGCACCGAGGCTTCCAGCAAGTCACGGGTAATGCCTGGGGTGACGATGAACTGCGAACCAGCCACTTCGGCCGCTTCGAGCATGTGACGGTCGAGCACGGTGCCAGCGCCAGTGCACAGTTCAGGGCGCTGCTCGCGCAGTACCTGAATGGCCTTGAGGCCGAACTCGGAACGCAGGGTCACTTCCAATGCGGTCAAACCACCGGCTGCCAGGGCATCGGCCAGCGGCAGGATGTCCTGTTCGCGGGCGATGGTGATTACCGGCAGAATCCGCGCCTTGGCGCAGAGGCTGTCGATCAGGGCAACTTTATCCGCCATGGATACGGTCGGTTGAGGGCTTTTCATAGCGGCTGATCCTTGGCTCATGGGCACCAGTAAATCTCTAGAGTAGGTTGCAGAAACGCGCTAATCGGCATGGCAGCAACGTCGTCACTGGCCAGCGCGGCGCTCAAGGTGGTCAATTTCGAACTGCCGGCAATCGACAGTACGGTGTAGTTCGCCGTGGCCAGCAATGCGCGACTCATGGTCAGGCGCTGGTGTGGCACGGTCGGCGCCAGCATCGGCCAGCAACGGCGGGTACCGTCAGCCTTCAGTGCTTCGGTCAGGTTCGGGCTGTTTGGAAACAGCGACGCGGTGTGGCCGTCATCGCCCATGCCCAGCACCAGCACATCAATGGCTGGCAACTCACCCAACAGGCGATCAGCCTGCTCGGCGGCTTCTTCAAGATTGGCTGCGGCGCTATACAGGCTGAGGAACTTGGCCTTGGCTGCCGGGCCTTGCAGCAGGTATTGCTTCAACAGGCCGGCATTGCTGTCGGCATGTTCCACCGGCACCCAGCGCTCGTCGGCCAGGGTGATGGTCACCTTGGACCAGTCCAGGCCTTGCTTGGCGAGGTTCTGGAAGAACGCCACCGGGCTGCGGCCGCCGGACACCACCAGGGTCGCCTCGCCACGGGCACTAATGGCCGCGCGCAGTTGTTCGGCCACGTCATTGGCCAAGCCATCCGCCAGCAGCACCGGGTTGCGGTACTCATGGGCAGTCACGCCC
>NZ_JBOICG010000043.1:0-1786 GCF_050739995.1 Pseudomonas sp.
ATGTGGGAGCTGGCTTGCCTGCGATAGCGAACTACAGGTCCATCAAGGTGCAGGGTTCGGATGATCCTTCTGGATCGCCTCAATCCCTTCCAGCACCTCTTTGGACAGCTTCAGGTCAGCACTAGCGATGTTGCTGTCCAGTTGCTCCAGCGACGTAGCCCCGATGATGTTGCTGGTCACAAACGGCTGCTGCGTCACAAACGCCAGCGCCATCTGTGCCGGGTCCAGGCCATGCTCGCGCGCCAATGCCACATAACGGCTGCACGCCGCTTCCGACTGCGGGTTGAAATAGCGGCTGAAGCGGCTGTATTCCGTCAGGCGTGCCTTTGCCGGGCGGGCACCATTTTCATACTTGCCCGTGAGCATGCCGAACGCCAGTGGCGAATACGCCAGCAAGCCGCACTGTTCACGAATGGCAACTTCCGCCAGGCCCACCTCAAAACTGCGGTTGAGCAGGTTGTAGGGGTTCTGGATCGACACCGCACGGCTCCAGCCTCGAGCTTCGGCAAGGGCCAGGAATTTCATGGTGCCCCACGGTGTTTCGTTGGACAGGCCGATGTGGCGGATCTTGCCGGCCTTTACCTGCTCGTCCAGTGCTTCGAGGGTTTCTTCCAGTGGGGTGAGATTGTCTTCGTCCTTGTGCTTGTAGCTCAGTTGGCCGAAGAAGTTGGTGCTGCGCTCCGGCCAGTGCAGCTGGTAGAGGTCGATCCAGTCGGTCTGCAGGCGCTTGAGGCTGGCATCCAGGGCTTCGGCGATATGCTTGCGGTTATGGCGCAGGTGGCCATCGCGGATGTAATCGATGGTGTTGCCAGGGCCGGCGATCTTGCTGGCGAGAATCCAGTCGGCACGGTCGCCGCGGCTTTTGAAGTAGTTACCGATATAACGCTCGGTGGTGGCATAGGTGTCGGCCTTGGGCGGCACCGGGTACATCTCGGCCGTATCGAGGAAGTTGATCCCCGCGGCCTTGGCCCGCTCGATCTGCGCGAAGGCCTCTGCCTCGCTGTTCTGCTCGCCCCAGGTCATGGTGCCCAAGGCTATCGCGCTCACGTTCAGATCCGTACGGCCCAGCTGTCGATAATCCATCGGGTACTCCTTCAGGGAAAACAATCATAAAAGCAGGTTGAATTTTTTTTCGCAATCTGCATAATTGCCCACCTCTTTCTGCAGTGGAAGTGATGCGCCGCCTGCCGAAGAATCTTGCCGTTGAACGGACGCGCCGACCCGAGCCCCCGATAGCGTCTGTATCCGGCTGCCTTTGACCTTGTCAAAGTACGCACTATTCAGTAAGATCCGCCGTCTAAATTTACAGGCGGCCCCTGAGGCTATTAAAGAATGACAACTTTTACTGCAAAACCGGAAACAGTTCAGCGCGACTGGTTTGTCGTCGACGCCGCTGGTCAGACCCTGGGTCGTCTGGCCACTGAAGTCGCCAGCCGTCTGCGTGGCAAGCACAAGCCTGAGTACACCCCGCACGTTGATACCGGTGACTACATCGTCATCATCAACGCTGAGCAGGTTCGTGTAACCGGCAACAAAGCAAGCGACAAAATGTACTACCGTCACTCCGGTTTCCCAGGCGGTATCAAGTCTTCCAACTTCGAAGGCCTGATTGCCAAGAAGCCTGAAGCCCCGATCGAAATCGCGGTCAAAGGCATGCTGCCGAAGGGCCCACTGGGTCGCGATATGTTTCGCAAGCTGAAAGTCTATGCGGGCGCAGCTCACCCTCATGCTGCTCAGCAGCCCCAAGAACTGAAGTTTTAACGGAATAGTTCATTATGTCGGCGAC
>NZ_JBOICG010000044.1:0-16611 GCF_050739995.1 Pseudomonas sp.
GTATGTAATCGGTCAAGAGCGTGCAAAGAAGGTTCTGGCCGTAGCGGTGTACAACCACTACAAGCGCTTGAACCAGCGTGACAAGAAGGGCGACGAAGTCGAGCTCGGCAAGAGCAACATCTTGCTGATCGGCCCTACAGGCTCGGGTAAAACCTTGCTTGCGGAAACCCTCGCTCGCCTGTTGAACGTTCCGTTCACCATCGCCGACGCTACCACCCTCACCGAGGCTGGCTATGTGGGTGAGGACGTCGAGAACATCATTCAGAAACTGCTGCAGAAGTGCGACTACGACGTAGAGAAGGCCCAGATGGGTATTGTCTACATCGACGAAATCGACAAGATTTCGCGCAAGTCGGACAACCCGTCCATCACTCGGGATGTTTCCGGTGAAGGCGTGCAGCAAGCCCTGTTGAAACTGATCGAAGGCACGGTCGCTTCCGTACCGCCTCAAGGTGGTCGCAAGCACCCGCAGCAGGAATTTCTGCAGGTAGATACGCGTAACATCCTGTTCATCTGTGGCGGCGCGTTCTCCGGCCTGGAAAAAGTTATCCAGCAGCGTTCCACCCGTGGTGGCATCGGTTTCAGCGCAGAAGTGCGCAGCAAGGAAGAAGGCAAGAAGGTGGGCGAGTCCCTGCGTGAAGTCGAGCCTGACGATCTGGTCAAGTTCGGTCTGATCCCGGAGTTCGTTGGCCGTCTGCCAGTGCTGGCCACGTTGGACGAGTTGGATGAGGCGGCTCTGATTCAGATCCTCACCGAGCCGAAAAACGCCCTGACCAAGCAGTATGCCAAGTTGTTCGAGATGGAAGGTGTGGACCTTGAGTTCCGTACCGATGCGCTTAAATCGGTGGCCAAGCGGGCACTGGAGCGCAAGACCGGTGCGCGTGGTTTGCGCTCGATCCTCGAAGGCGTGTTGCTCGATACCATGTACGAAATCCCCTCGCAGTCCGAGGTGAGCAAAGTGGTAATCGACGAAAGCGTTATCGAAGGCAAGTCCAAGCCACTGTATATCTACGAAAACAGTGAGCCGACTGCCAAGGCTGCGCCGGACGCGTAAGCGTTTTGCAGTTGCTGTGCAAGCAAGGGGCCTTTCGAGGCCCCTTTGTTTTTTAGGGCAGTTTTTCAGGACAGCTTTTAAATTCGCGTTTATTCATGCGTTTAAGTGCTGGCATTGAGCTTGTTTTTTTTGCATGCAGCCCCCATCTTGGTTTCAAGTTTATTTTTCAACTGTCATAGAGGCGAAATCATGAAGACAACCATCGAATTGCCTCTCCTGCCGTTGCGTGATGTCGTCGTCTATCCGCACATGGTTATCCCGCTGTTTGTGGGGCGCGAGAAGTCTATCGAAGCCCTCGAGGCTGCGATGACGGGCGACAAGCAGATCCTGCTGTTGGCCCAGAAGAATCCTGCTGATGATGATCCGGGCGAAGACGCCCTGTATCGCGTCGGTACCATTGCTACCGTGCTGCAACTGCTCAAACTGCCTGATGGCACCGTCAAGGTGCTGGTGGAAGGCGAGCAGCGTGGCGCGGTCGAGCGTTTCATGGAAGTGGACGGCCACTTGCGCGCTGAAGTCGCGTTGATCGACGAAGTCGAAGCCCCTGAGCGCGAATCCGAAGTGTTTGTACGCAGCCTGCTCTCGCAGTTCGAGCAGTATGTGCAGTTGGGCAAGAAAGTCCCGGCTGAAGTCCTGTCCTCTCTCAACAGCATTGATGAGCCAAGCCGCCTGGTCGATACCATGGCTGCGCATATGGCGCTGAAGATCGAGCAGAAGCAGGACATCCTCGAAATTATCGACCTGTCGGCCCGTGTTGAGCATGTGTTGGCACTGCTGGATGGCGAAATTGACCTGTTACAGGTTGAGAAGCGCATCCGTGGTCGCGTGAAGAAACAGATGGAGCGCAGTCAGCGCGAGTACTACCTGAATGAGCAGATGAAGGCCATTCAGAAGGAACTCGGTGACAGTGAGGAAGGCCACAACGAAATCGAAGAGCTGAAAAAGCGCATTGATGCCGCTGGCCTGCCGAAAGACGCTCTGACCAAAGCGACCGCCGAGTTGAACAAGCTCAAGCAAATGTCGCCGATGTCGGCTGAAGCCACCGTGGTTCGTTCGTACATCGACTGGCTGGTGCAAGTGCCGTGGAAGGCCCAGACCAAAGTGCGCCTGGACCTGGCTCGCGCTGAAGATATCCTCGATGCCGACCACTATGGCCTCGAAGAAGTCAAAGAACGCATCCTTGAATACCTCGCCGTGCAAAAGCGCGTGAAGAAGATCCGTGGTCCGGTGTTGTGCCTGGTCGGTCCTCCAGGTGTGGGTAAAACCTCCCTGGCCGAGTCCATTGCCAACGCCACCAACCGCAAGTTTGTACGCATGGCCCTTGGCGGTGTACGTGATGAAGCGGAAATCCGTGGTCATCGCCGGACTTACATCGGTTCGATGCCAGGAAGATTGATTCAAAAGATGACAAAGGTGGGGGTGCGCAACCCACTGTTCCTGCTCGATGAAATCGACAAAATGGGCAGCGACATGCGTGGTGATCCGGCATCCGCGTTGCTCGAAGTGCTCGATCCTGAACAGAACCACAATTTCAACGACCATTACCTGGAAGTCGACTACGATCTGTCCGACGTAATGTTCCTGTGCACCTCCAACTCCATGAATATTCCGCCAGCCTTGTTGGATCGGATGGAGGTGATTCGTCTGCCGGGTTACACCGAAGACGAGAAGATCAATATTGCCGTCAAATACCTCGCACCCAAGCAGATTTCAGCCAATGGCCTGAAAAAGGGCGAGATCGAATTTGAAGTCGAGACGATCCGTGACATCGTGCGCTACTACACCCGCGAGGCCGGTGTTCGGGGCCTTGAGCGCCAGATCGCGAAGATTTGCCGCAAGGCGGTCAAGGAGCATGCGCTGGAAAAACGCTTCTCGGTGAAGGTGACGGCCGACTCCCTGGAACACTTCCTGGGCGTGAAGAAGTTCCGCTACGGCCTGGCCGAGCAGCAGGATCAAGTAGGTCAGGTGACTGGCCTGGCGTGGACCCAAGTGGGCGGCGAATTGCTGACCATTGAAGCGGCGGTGATCCCGGGCAAAGGCCAGTTGATCAAAACCGGTTCGCTGGGCGATGTCATGGTCGAGTCCATCACTGCCGCGCAAACCGTGGTACGCAGTCGCGCCAAGAGCCTGGGCATTCCCCTGGACTTCCACGAGAAGCACGACACGCACATCCATATGCCGGAAGGGGCTACCCCGAAAGACGGCCCTAGCGCTGGCGTAGGTATGTGCACGGCCCTGGTGTCGGCTCTGACCGGCATCCCTGTGCGAGCGGATGTGGCCATGACCGGGGAAATTACCCTGCGTGGTCAGGTGCTGGCCATCGGTGGTCTGAAAGAGAAATTGCTGGCGGCACACCGAGGGGGTATCAAGACGGTGATCATTCCTGAAGAGAATGTCCGCGACTTGAAGGAAATTCCTGACAACATCAAGCAGGATCTGCAGATTAAACCGGTTAAATGGATTGACGAGGTCCTGCAAATTGCGCTGCAATACGCGCCGGAGCCCTTGCCGGATGTGGCTCCAGAGATTGTCGCGAAGGATGAAAAACGCGAGTCTGATTCCAAGGAAAGAATTAGCACGCATTAATGCGATTAAGCCTGGGGGCTTCCTTGACAGCTTTTTAGAGCCCTTGTTATAAAGCGGCTCTTAAGTGTCTGTAGGCCATTCAGCACTGGTTTTTGCTTTCACCAAAAAACTTAGAATCATACTCAATAGATATATAAGGGGACTTAGAGTGAACAAGTCGGAACTGATTGATGCTATCGCCGCATCCGCTGATATCCCGAAAGCTGCTGCTGGCCGTGCGCTGGACGCAGTAATCGAATCCGTCACTGGCGCTCTGAAGGCCGGCGACTCCGTGGTACTGGTAGGCTTCGGTACTTTCTCTGTGACTGATCGCCCAGCTCGCACTGGCCGTAACCCACAGACTGGCAAAGCACTGCAAATCGCTGCTGCCAAGAAACCAGGTTTCAAAGCCGGTAAAGCCCTGAAAGAAGCCGTTAACTAAGCTTCGCTCAAGCCTTACCTATCCGGGCCAGACGCAGTCTGGCCTGGCAGCGGAGCGGCAGCTGACCCAAGTATCCATCGGGTCGCCACGCCGGGGGTGTGGGTTCAAACCCCCGTCCGCTCCGCCAGTTACGAGAAGGCGCATCCTCGGATGCGCCTTTCTTCTATCCGGACTCTACCCACGCTCCACGGTTGCCTAATTTTTGAAGTTCAACCGTTTCTGGGGGACGCATGCTGCAGAATATCAGGGACAATTCACAAGGCTGGATTGCCAAGACCATTATCGGGATCATCGTCGCGTTGATGGCGTTCACCGGTATCGAGGCTATTTTCCAGGCTTCGACCAACAACAAGCAGGACGTGGCCAAGGTCAACGGTGAAGAAATCACCCAGACCGAATTGAGCCAGGCCGTCGACATGCAACGTCGCCAGCTGATGCAACAGCTGGGCAAGGATTTCGATGCTTCCCTGCTGGACGAGAAATTGCTGCGCGATGCGGCCCTCAAAGGGCTGATCGATCGCAAGCTATTGCTGCAAGGCGCTGCGAACTCCAAGTTCGGTTTCTCCGAAGCGGCGCTGGACCAAGTCATCCTGCAAACGCCGGAATTCCAGGTGGACGGCAAGTTCAATGCCGAACGCTTTGACCAGGTGATCCGTCAGCTGGGCTACAGCCGTATGCAGTTCCGTCAGATGCTGACCCAGGAAATGCTGATCGGCCAGGTTCGTGCTGGCATCGCCGGCAGCGGCTTCGTCACCGACGCCGAAGTGCTGGCATTCGCCCGTCTGGAAAAACAGACCCGCGATTTTGCCACCGTCAACATCAAGGCCGACCCTGCGGCGGTGAAGCTCACCGACGACGAGGTCAAGGCTTACTATGACCAGCATGCCAAAGAGTTCATGACCCCGGACCAGGTGGTCGTCGACTATCTGGAGCTGAAGAAGTCGTCCTTCTTCGACCAGGTCACCGTCAAGGACGATGAACTGCAGGCTGCCTATCAGAAAGAAACCGCCAACCTCGCTGAACAGCGTCGTGCCGCGCACATTCTGATCGAAGTCAACGACAAGGTGACCGAGGCGCAGGCCAAGGCCAAGATTGAAGAGATCCAGGCGCGCCTGGCCAAGGGGGAGAAGTTCGAAGCCCTGGCCAAGGAGTTCTCCCAGGACCCGGGTTCGGCCAACAATGGTGGTGACCTCGGTTTCGCCGGCCCTGGCGTATACGACCCGGACTTCGAAACTGCCCTGTATGCCTTGAACAAAGACCAGGTATCGGCCCCGGTGCGCACCACCTTTGGCTGGCACCTGATCAAGCTGTTGGGCGTTGAGGCACCGCAAGTGCCATCGTTTGCCAGCCTGAAAGACAAGCTGACCCGCGAGCTCAAGACCCAGCAGGTTGAACAGCGTTTTGTCGAAGCGACCAAGCAATTGGAAGATGCGGCATTCGAAGCCTCCGACCTGGCCCAGCCGGCGTCTGACCTGAAGTTGACCGTGCACACCTCCGCGCCGTTCGGCCGTGAGGGTGGTGAAGGTATCGCGGCTAACCGTGCCGTGGTCACCGCTGCGTTCAGCCCGGAAGTGTTGGATGAGGGTGCCAACAGCACCGCCATCGAACTGGACCCGGAAACCATCGTTGTGCTGCGCGCCAAAGAGCACCTCAAGCCTGCGCAGTTACCGTTGGAAAAGGTCTCGGCAGCGATCCGCACCCAGATGACCAAGGAGCGTGCCAGCGCGGCTGCCAAGGCTCACGCTGACGAATTGATCGCCAGCCTGCGTGATGGCAAGACCCCACTGAACCAGCCAGTCGACGGTCAGGCCTGGAAAGTCACCGAAGCGGCGACCCGTAGCGCGGAAGCGATTGATCCGACTGTTCTGCAAGCCCTGTTCCGCATGCCTAAGCCTGCGAGCAAGGACAAGCCGACGTTCACTACCGTGACCCTGGCTGACGGTAGCCTGATGATCGTGCGTTTGAACGGCGTCAACGAAGCGGCTGCCCCGTCGGACGAAGAAAAGGCGCAGTACCGCCGCTTCCTCGCTTCGCGTATCGGTCAGCAAGACTTCGCGGCGTACCGTAAGCAGTTGGAAACCCAGGCTGACATCAAGAAGTTCTGATGGCAGCTTGAATAAGAAGCCCCCGGCCTGAAAAGACCGGGGGCTTTTTTATGGGCGGACGGAGCGCCTACGGGTAAGGCCTTACGGACGTTGCGGCCGTCCTGTTCCTTTTCACTTTTCCCGCAGCGGCCTTGAGCAGTCGTTGGAAGTTCGGGCATTGCGTGTGATCGGGCGCCGGGCATTCTGCAGCGTGGCGCAAGCCTTGGCTCATGGCTTTCAGGCGCTTGATGGTCGCGTCGATGCTGTCGGCCTTGGCCAGCAACAGCGTCCTATCTATCTGCAGAACCCCCTCGGAGGGCAGCATGATGCGGATTTCGTCCAAGGACAGACCTCCGGCCTGACCCAGTGCAATCAGTGCCAGTTGATCGAGCACATTAGACGCGAAGTGCCGTCGTTCACCGGGGGCGCTGGTCGCTGTGATCAAGCCCGTCTTCTCGTAGAACCGGACTGTGGAGGAGGGGAGCCCTGTTCGCCGGGAAACTTCTGAAATATCCATGATGCACCGCTTGACTTGAAGTTGACTTCAACTTCTATGCTGCCCGTAAACGAGTGTTTCATCAATCAGAGGGTGGGCAATGTTGTCGGTGGATGAGTGGGTAAGGTTGGTGTTGGTTGGTGTTGGCGCGACAGCCGTGATGGACGTTTGGTCAATGATCCTGAAGGGGTTGGGTATCGCGACACTCGACTACGCGATGGTGGGCCGATGGGTGGGGCATCTCCGCCAGGGCACGTTCGTCCATGCCCGTATCGGCAAGGCCTCACCGGTACAGGGCGAGCTGGCACTGGGGTGGTTGGTCCATTATGCCGTCGGCATTGGTTTCGCCGCGTTGTTGGTGGGTGTCTACGGCGTGGGGTGGTTGCTTGATCCCGTGTGGTTGCCTGCAGTAGTGGTGGGTACGGTGACAGTGGTTATCCCCTATTTCGTGATGCAACCGGCAATGGGGGCTGGCATAGCGGCCTCTCGCACACCCACTCCTTGGCGGAATCGCTTGCGCAGCTTGCTGACCCATGTGGTGTTTGGAGGCGGCCTCTATCTTTCGGGCGCTGTGCTCAAGCACGTGTGGGCATAAACGCCGTTTGTAGGAAAAGGGGTTGTAGCGGTTGGCGTACTACGTGGATGCTAGGTGTTTACCGAACTAGGAGTGTCATGCATGTTGCTTCAAGGAGGAGGGGACTTGGTCATACGTCGTGCCAGTGTGGCGGACGCCCCAGCGGTTCTGCGGGTGTTCGACGAGGTGATTGCCTGGTTTGTTGCCATGG
Source organism: Pseudomonas sp. (assembly GCF_050739995.1). Taxonomy (GTDB): domain Bacteria; phylum Pseudomonadota; class Gammaproteobacteria; order Pseudomonadales; family Pseudomonadaceae; genus Aquipseudomonas. The sequence goes on from NZ_JBOICG010000044.1 coordinate 7,427, forward strand.
GCAATGACGGCCAATGGGGCACTGAGCCCTGGTCGGCATCGCCCCAGCGGGTTGCACGAGTTTCCGAAGCCTGCGCGATGCCCGGGGCATGGGTGGTCGAAGAACCGAGCGGCCGTGTTCGGGCCGCTCTGGTGTTGGGTGAGTCCATGCCATATGTACCGGCGGCGACGGAGCCGGAGGTGTATGTGCGCTTGTTGATCGCCGCGCGGGATGAGGGTGTGCGTGGCGTTGGTCGGCGGCTGATGGCCTTCGCCGATGACCGCGCCCGCGCCATGGGCGTAAACCGCTTGCGTGTGGACTGCTACGGCGGCGGGAGCGGCGCGTTGGTGCGGTTTTATGAGTCATGTGGTTATGAGCGCATCTCCACGTTCGAAGTGGATGGATGGCCGGGTCAGTTGCTGGGGCGCAGCCTGTGATACGCCGCCAAGGCCAGTAGCATCAGGAGGACGACCGCCCACGCAAAGGTGGTGACGCCCCAGCCCTGGAGCAACATACCACCCGCCAAGCCACCGCCGGCGATCCCCAGGTTCCATACGGTCACCAGCATCGATTGAGCCGCGTCCGCCGACTCTCCTGCGGATTTGGCCAGCGCGGTTTGCAGCAATGCCGGCAGGCCACCGAACGCAAACCCCCACAAGGCCACCGCGACGTAGATGACCAGGGGCACGTTGATCCAAAACGCCAGCGCCAGGGCGATCAGGCCGAACAGTGTGCAACTGATCAAAAGCAATGTGTTCAACCACCGATCGATCAGTACACCCGTCAGCCAGATGCTTAACAGCGCTGCTACACCGAACACCAACAGTACCCGGTCGATGTCGGCAGCAATGCCGGCGGGCACCAGTAACGGCGCGATGTAGGTATAGAGAATGTTGTGGGCCAGGACGTAGGTAAAGGTCACCCACAGTACCGGGCGAATCCCGGGCAGGGTCAACACCTGGGCCAGGCCCAGGCGCTTCTGCGCGGTTTGCCCGGCAAAGTCCGGGAGCTGCCAGCGCGCCCAGATCAACAGCAACAGCGTCAAACCCGTCATGATCGCGAAACTCAGGCGCCAGCCCACGACGGTTCCCAGCCAGGTACCGGCCGGTACACCGAGGGATAGCGCCAGCGGGGCACCCAGCATGGCGACGGCAATTGCCCGTCCTTGCAGGTGCGGCGCGACCATCCGGCTTGCATAGCCCGCCAGCAGTGCCCAGAGCAGCCCGGCGAATACACCTGCGAAGAAGCGCGCTACCAGGGTCAGCCCATAGTGGCTGGAAAGGGCAGTGACACTGTTGACCAATGCAAAGCCGCCGATGGCGATCAACAGCAACGGTCGCCTGCGCCAACCCCGGGTCAACAGTGTCAGGGGAATGGCTGCGAGCAGTGATCCCAAGGCGTACAGAGTGACCAACTGGCCGACCAGCGCGGGCGACACGCCCAGGCCTTCGCCCATCTGCGGCAGGAGCCCGGCAGGCATGGCCTCGGTGAGGATGGTGATGAAGCCGGCGCTTGCCAGTGCCAGCAAACCTCCCAGCGGCAGTGCGTCACGTTGTGTGTCGGTTGGGCAATCGGTCAGTGAGGTCATGATGCTCTATCCATGCAAGAGGGCAGGAAAGTAGCGTAGAGGGCTGCCATCTGCGGAAAAACAGGCTAAGGTTCCGAACTTATCGGACGTTACTGTCCGTAATGTGGGGGCACATCATGGACAGTCTGGGCAACCTCTCGGTATTCGTGCAGGTAGCGGAGACCCGTAGCTTCACTGAAGCCGGGCGCGTGTTGGGGGTTTCGTCTTCGGCCATTGGTAAAAGCATTGCCCGGATGGAAGCGCGGCTGGGCGTGCGGCTGTTTCACCGCAGCACCCGCAGCATCACCCTGACCAGTGAAGGCGCACTGTTCCTTGAGCGTACCCGGCGCATTTTGGCCGAGGTCGAGGCGGCGGAACGAGAGCTGACCGAAGCCAGCGCAACGCCTCGGGGCAAGCTGCGCATCAGCGTTCCGCAAGTACGTGGTTTATTGATGCCGGTACTCAGCAACTTTATGCGCGCCTACCCTGAGATCGAGCTGGATGTGGATTTTTCCGACCGCATGGTGGATGTGATCGAAGAAGGCTTCGATGCGGTGATTCGCACCGGCAAGCCGGAAGATTCCCGGCTGATGGCCCGCCATCTGGGGCACTACCAATTGGTGCTGGTGGGCACGCCGGCTTACTTCCACGAGCACGGTACTCCGCAACATCCCTTGCACTTGAACGACCATGCCTGCTTGCGCCACAAGTTTTGCGCGACGGGCAAACTGGAACCCTGGCCGTTGCGCCTCGACCCCGGTGGCGTGGAGCCAATCCTGCGCACCCCGCTGGTCAGTACCACCATCGAGTCCCTCAACCATGTGGTACATGAAGGGTTGGGCATTGCCTGCCTGCCGGATTACATGGTCAACCAGGCCGTGGCGCAGGGGCGCCTGCAACGGGTATTGGATGAGTACCTGGAACACCGTGGCAGTTTCTGGATGCTATGGCCCTCTAGTCGCCATGCATCGGTCAAGTTGCGCGTGTTTATTGATCACATGTGTGCAGGGCTTTTTCCGGCAGGCACCATCGCTTGAACCTGTGACGTTTTACCGACAGGAATACGCGCGCCAAGGTGTCGTTCTGTTGCACAATACCGCCCTGACTGTTTTCCTCAGGATTTTCGATGTCGACATCATTTCACGTGCGCAGCCTCGGGTTGGCGCTAGTGTTGGCGGGCGCCGCGGGCTGCTCGTCGCCCAAAACCGCTATTTATGAACATGAAAACTTCGACGATTCCGGTACGTTTTCCCGTGATTACCCGGTCAGCGCTACTGCGTCCTGCGAGGCGGCGCGTCGTGCATTGCTGAGCCAGGGCTACATCATCACCAGCAGCGATCCGAAGCTGGTGGTGGGTAACAAGAGCTTCCAGCAAACCGGCGAAACCCACATGCAGATCAGTTTCAATGTGGTGTGCGCCAATGATGGCAAGGGCAACAATCACTCGACGATGTTTGCCAACGCCCTGCAGGACCGATATGCGCTGAAGAAGGTCAACAACTCCGCGAGCCTGGGGGTGGGTGTCCTGGGTTCTGTGTCGATGCCGATCGGTTCCACCGATGATTCGATGGTGAAGGTGGCGAGCGAGACCGTCTCGGCGCCGAAGTTCTACGAACGTTACTTCGCACTGGTGGACGTGTTCCTGCCCCAGGAAGTGAAAGAGGCCGAGCATATTCCCGAGAAGCCCAAGACTGACCTGGGTGTGCCGGAGCCAAAGGCCGTACCCGTAGAGAAGGTCGAGGCCCCTAAAGTAGAGACACCGAAGGTCGATACACCGGCCCCCGTGGTGTCGGAACCGGTCGCACCGCCGCCTCAGCCGGCGCCGATTGTCCCGCAGCCAGAGCCGGTTACAGCCCCTGCGGCAACGAACCCGTCGTTGCCCGCCCCGACAGAAGCCATTCCCCCTCTGCCGACTCCAGTGAAGTAAGTCCCGGCACCTGCGGGATAAATTCCCGCAGCCCTGCTACGTTTAATGTGCAAGTGCAGGAACGTCATGACGTCGACATTTTTTCGTCATCACGGCACTTTAGGCTGGTTGTGCAGGTCATTGACCTGCACCCACATTGAACCTGGCAAGGAGTGACCCATGGACGATTACCAAGAAGAACTGCTGGAGTACCACGCGTTTGAACTGGACCCGCTGGAACCGGTCGATGACGCCACCGAGCTGTAACACCGACTTCAGGCGGAATGCCGCTGACTGCGGCGAAATTCCCCTGGGGTCTGGTCGTTCCACCGCCTGAACGCCCGTTGAAACGCCTGGGCTGAGGCAAAACCGAGCAAGTAGGCGATTTCGCCGAACGCCAGCTCCGTATCGCGAATGTAGGTCATGGCCAGGTCGCGGCGGGTATCGTTGAGAATTGCGCGAAACTGAGTACCTTCTTCGGCCAGTTTGCGGCGCAGTGTCCAGGTCGGCAGCTTCAAGCGAGCCGCCACTTCTTCCAGGTCGGGTTCCCGGCCACCATTGAGCATCGGCCCGAGCAAACGGGTAATGCGCTCGCGCAGGCTGCGGGTGCGTGTCAACTGCTCCAACTCTCTTTCACACAGCTGCAACAACAGGTGCCAGGTGCTTGGGCAGTGCTGTGGGTTGCGCAGGGCCAAGGTTGGCTGGTTCAGACGCAGTTGGTTGGCATCGGCGCCGAAATGAACATCTCCGAGCGCGTTGTAGTGCTCGCTGTACTCCGGTGCTTCAAACTCGATGTCGATGCGCTGTGCATACACTGGTTGCTGGGCCACGCTGGACAACTGGTGCAGCCAGCCGGCGATGATCGAGTCCACCACAAAACGGTTATAGGTGTTGTAGGGGCTGATGGAATAGAACCGCAGCCAGGCCCCGTTGGCATCCTCATGAAAGCTCGACTGCCCGCGATAGTTGGAACCGTACAAGGCTTCGAAGCGTGTCAACGTACGTGCGGCTTCACGCACATTGGGCGCCTGGGCCGCCGTGACACCCGCCAGCCCGGCCTGGCTCAAGCGGCTGAGCCCGCCCATGCGCAGGCCCAGGCTTGGGTCGCCGGTCAGTTGGATGGCCGCATGGCCCAGGCGCATATAGCGCGGAATCGACAGGCGTGCACCAGCCTCGGCGAGACGCGCCGGGTCCAGGCCGTATTGCAATAGCAGCGGTTGCGGGTCCAGGCCGTGGCTGTGGATGGCATCGGCCAGGGTGTGCACGAAGCCCACCGACAGATCTCCAAGGCGCACCGGCTTCAAGGTGTTACAACCAGATATTCAACAGGCGCGCGCCACGGGCGTCGCTGTCGGTGGTGATCTGCCCGCGGCTGCTCAGAAAGCTGTGCCCGCCGGTGCCCAGGTCCCAGAACTGTCCACGCAGGAACACGCTCATGCCCGCCGTGGCCTGGCTGATGGGCTGCTGGCTGATCAGGGTGAGGCGGCGCCAGGCTTCGCCTTCGCTGAGCTCTTCGGGCTTGAGGCTGATTTCGGAGGGTGTCGATACGCTTTTGAAGCCACGCCATGGCCGATCCCAGGTGTCGCGGCCGATCACAAATGCAGGCACAGCGACCAGTTGCGCGCCGTGTTCGTTGAGCTTGCGGTAGTTGTCCGGGTACCAGCTGTCGCTGCCGATCAGGATGCCCAGGCGCCCGGCCGGTGTGTCGACCACGCTGATCTGATTTTCATCGCCTGGCTGGATAAAGCCACGCTCGTCATAAATGGGAAAAAGCTGACGCTGGGGTTGACCCATGGGCGCACCATCGGCACCGAATACCAGGCTGGCGTTGTACAGCGCGCCATGGCCGACTTGCAGTTGGCCCTGGTTCACCACCGGATTGGGCAAGGCGATGGAGCCGGCCACCAGGGTGACGCCGAACTCTTTGGCGAGGCCGCCGAACAGTACCTGATAGTCGCGGGCCATCGCCGGGGCTTTCATACGCAGGTAGGCATCGTCCATCCGATTGTCGCCGGTGGCGCTGAGCCAGGCACGGGCGAACAGGAATGGGTTGCTGGCTGACAGCCAGTTCATCGCGTCCTTGAGGTGGATGGCCTGGTACAACTCGTTTTTCTCGCCGCCCAGCATCAGCCAGGTGCCGATATGTTCCGGCAGTACCACGACAGTCTTGTCGCTGATCAGACCCTGGTCTCGGGCCTTTTGCAGGTAGGCCGCGAGTTTCAGGTGCAGGCGTTCGAGGCTCTGGTAGTCGGCGGGGAACAGCTCCGGCTGGATGCCCAGTAGATTACCGCGATCGGCCGGCACACCTTCGTTGACAGCCAGGGTGATGCGCAGGTCTGACAGGTAATGCGCCACAGGGCGCTCCTGGGTCCAGACCAGATACGCGGCGACGGCGGCAACCAGGGCCATGGTGACGGTGAAGGCTAGAAGTTTACGCATGGGGCAACAGACAACAGACCGGGTGCAGGGTTCGCCGACTAGGGTAGGGCCCATGGCGCGGCTTGCCAAGGGGCGCTGTGCATTTGGATCAATAACTTGTCAGTTTCAGTCATTGAGCCGTCATCCATGGCCTCTTAGTCTGTGGGACATAAACCGATGACGCGCCGTTCGAGCGCGCCACGTCCCGTGATGATCCGTTGTGGAGCTTGACCATGACCGCTGCTGCCTACCCGCACCTGCTGGCCCCGTTGGACCTGGGTTTTACCACCTTGCGCAACCGTACCCTGATGGGGTCGATGCACACCGGGCTGGAAGAAAAGCCCGGCGGTTTCGAACGCATGGCGGCCTATTTTGCCGAACGTGCCCGTGGCGGCGTGGGCCTGATGGTCACCGGTGGCATTGGGCCGAACGATGAAGGCGGCGTGTATGCCGGCGCAGCCAAGCTCACCACCGAAGAAGAAGCGCAGAAACACAAGATCGTGACCCAGGCCGTGCACGAAGCGGGCGGCAAGATCTGCATGCAGATTCTCCACGCCGGCCGTTATGCCTACAGCCCCAAGCAGGTGGCGCCGAGTGCGATTCAAGCGCCGATCAACCCGTTCAAGCCAAAAGAGCTGGACGAAGAGGGCATCGAGAAGCAGATCCAGGATTTCGTCACCTGCTCGTTGCTGGCCCAGGTCGCCGAATACGACGGCGTGGAAATCATGGGTTCCGAAGGCTACTTCATCAACCAGTTCCTTGCTGCGCACACTAACCACCGTACCGACCGTTGGGGTGGCAGCTACGAAAACCGCATGCGCCTGGCGGTGGAAATCGTGCGCCGTGTGCGTGAAGCCGTTGGCCCGAACTTCATCATCATCTTCCGCCTGTCGATGCTCGACCTGGTGGAGGGCGGCAGTACCTGGGAAGAGATCGTGCAGTTGGCCAAAGCCATCGAGCAAGCCGGTGCGACCATCATCAACACCGGTATCGGTTGGCACGAGGCGCGTATCCCGACCATCGCCACCAAAGTACCGCGTGGCGCTTTCAGCAAAGTCACCGCCAAGCTGCGCGGTGCGGTGCAGATTCCCCTGATCACCACCAACCGCATCAATACCCCGGAAATCGCCGAGAAGATCCTTGCTGAAGGCGATGCCGACATGGTCTCGATGGCGCGGCCGTTTCTCGCCGACCCGGAGTTCGTCAATAAGGCAGCGGCCGGGCGGGCCGATGAAATCAACACGTGCATCGGCTGCAACCAGGCCTGCCTGGACCACACCTTCGGCGGCAAGCTCACCACTTGCCTGGTCAATCCACGAGCGTGCTATGAGACCGAGCTCAATTACCTGCCGGTCAAGCAGATCAAGAAAATTGCGGTAGTCGGCGCAGGCCCGGCCGGTCTGGCGGCGGCTACGGTGGCTGCCGAGCGCGGCCATCAAGTGACACTGTTCGATTCAGCCAGTGAAATCGGCGGCCAGTTCAACATCGCCAAGCGTGTGCCCGGCAAGGAAGAGTTCTTCGAAACCCTGCGTTATTTCAAGCGCAAATTGCAGACCACTCACGTCGAGTTGTGCCTGAACACCCGCATGGATGTGGCGCAACTGGCGGCGGGCGGTTATGACGAAATCATCCTGGCCACCGGTATCGCACCGCGTACTCCGGCGATCCCGGGCATCGACAACGCCAAGGTGCTCAGCTACCTGGATGTGATTCTTGAGCGCAAACCCGTGGGTAAGCGCGTGGCGGTGATCGGGGCCGGCGGTATCGGTTTCGACGTCTCGGAATTTCTCGTGCATCAAGGTGTGTCCACTAGCCTGGACCGTGAAGCGTTCTGGAAAGAATGGGGCATCGACACCCAGCTACAAGCCCGTGGCGGCGTTGCGGGCATCAAGCCGCAACCCCACGCACCGGCGCGTGAAGTGTTCCTGCTGCAGCGCAAGACTTCCAAGGTCGGCGATGGCCTGGGCAAGACCACCGGCTGGATTCACCGCACCGGCCTGAAGAACAAGCAGGTGCAGATGCTCAACAGCGTCGAATACTTGAAGGTCGACGACGAAGGCCTGCATATCCGCATCGGTGCCGAGGGCGAACCTCAGGTGCTGGCGGTGGACAACATCATCATCTGCGCCGGCCAGGACCCACTGCGCGAACTGCACGATGGCCTGGTCGCCGCGGGCCAGAACGTGCACCTGATCGGCGGTGCCGATGTGGCGGCCGAGCTGGATGCCAAGCGCGCCATCAACCAGGGCTCACGCCTCGCCGCCGAGCTGTAAGCCCAGAAGCGGGGCGGTGTTAGACTACTGCCCCGTTTTTCATGCAGATCCCTCCCGATGGGTCCCTTCGATTGGCTGCCCCATGCCCCCCTTGAACCCCTGCCGCTGGATTGGCTGAACGGCGTCGAGTTGGCCGTGTTGCGCCTGGACCGCATCGACCCGCTGGTCAGCGGCAACAAGTGGTTCAAACTCCTCGGCCATTTGGCCCAGGCGCAAAACGCCCGTGGCATCATCAGCCTGGGCGGCGCTTATTCCAATCATTTGCACGCTTTGGCAGCAGCGGGCAAACGCTTTGGTTTTCCTACCGTCGGCCTGTTGCGCGGTCATCCTCAAGACACCCCCACGGTGCGCGATCTGAAAGCCTTTGGCATGGAACTGCATTGGTTGGGGTATGGCGGCTATCGTGCGCGGCACGAGCCGGATTTCTGGCTACCTTGGCGCGAGCTATATCCCGATCTCCATCCCGTGCCCGAAGGCGGTGGCGGGCTTGCCGGTGCATCGGGTTGCGGCGTGCTGGTCGATCAGGTGCGCGCGCAGTTGGGCACGTTGAACTGGGCTGACTACGACGGTTGGTGGCTGGCGGCGGGCACCGGCACCACATTGGCGGGGCTGGTGTTGGCGGAGGCAGGGGCGCATCCGGTGTACGGTGCCATGGCTGTGCCGGATGATCACGGTATCGCGCAGAACGTGCAGGCTATCGTGCAAGGTGGGTATGAGTTGCTGGAGGCCAGCCGGGGCGGCTTTGCCAAGGCCGACCCGTTGTTACTCGATTTTATTGAAACCACGGAACACGCTTGCGGCCTGCCGTTGGAGCCGGTCTATACCGGCAAGGCATTGCTGGCGTTGAAGCAGCAGATCGAGACCGGGCGTTTTACGCCCGGCACTCGCCTGGTCTTCGTTCACACCGGTGGCCTGCAAGGCCGTCGAGGCTTTTAATGTGGGAGGGGGCTTGCCCTAAGCCAGTCAGTTAAGCCGCGGGACGTAGAACACACATGTAGTGAGCGGGCTTGCCCCGCGCTGGGCTGCGAAGCGGCCCCACCCC